>JAOPVD010000059.1 GCA_025966295.1 Frankiales bacterium
TGAGCGACGAGCCGGTGCCGCCCTGGCTGAACGCGGTCGCGTGCGGCCGGCCGGCCAGCAGCGTGTACGACGTCATCGGCAGCCGCGGCATCTCGTCCGTGCCGCCGCGCGGCACCGTGATGTCCAGGACCAGCTCGCCGTCCATCGTCAGCACCCAGCGCGAGGTCGACGCGGTCTGCGTCACGTCGATCCGCTGGACCGACTTCGGGAAGCCCCAGATCTGGTTGCCGGCCGCGCAGGTCAGCTCCTGGTCCACCGGCAGGTGCGTGATGAAGTTGCCGTCCTCGCCGCCACCGGCCGGCCGGACGAACAAGATGGTGCCGACCTCGCGGTAGGCACCGAGGTCGTTGTCGCGGTAGTCGACCAGTGCGATCGCGGCCTGCGCCCGGCCGGGCGCCGACTCGATCACCTCGAAGGCAGCGGGGGCGAGCGCCTGCGCGGCGGCGAGGTCGACGTCGAAGATGACGGTCCCCGCGGAGGCGTCGCGCACCTCCACCGGCATCGTCACGGTCTGGCCCAGGATGTTGTGGCTCGTCATGCCGAGCATGAGAACACGTTCCAGTTCAGGAGGAAAGACCTCAGCGCCTGGTGACGGTCAGCGTCACGGCGCCGGCGCGGGCGGCCTCGAGCAGCAGGAGCTGCGCCCCGGGCCGGGAGACGACCCGCGCGCCGGACACCTGCACCCGGTAGCCGCGCGGGTAGTGCCGGGTCGGCAGCCAGACCTCGGTGCGGCCGGCCCGCGGCTGCGCGGTGTAGGTCAAGGTGAAGGACCGGCTGGCCGGGTCGAAGCGCATCGCGGTCGGCAGCCCGCCCACCGCCCGCGCGTACGGCCGCACCAGCACGTCGGCCTTGGCCTGCTTGAGGGTCCGCAGGTCGGCGTCGTCGCGGAACAGCCCCTGCCCGCCGGAGTCCTGCGACTCGGTGGTCGGGTCGTCCCACTCCTTGTAGTGCCAGTACTGCCAACCGGTGAGGTGCTCGTCGGCCAGTCCGGCCACGCGGGCCACATCCGGCAGGTCGTCCGAGGCGCCGTACTCGGTGAGCAGGGTGGCCCAGCCCTTCTGCGTGCCGATGCTGTCGGCGTTGTCGAAGACGAGCTCGCCCTGCGGGCCGCACTCCGGCCCGGCCTTGCCGCCGCTGGCGTGGATCAGCCCGGCGGTCGTGCAGTACTGGTGGAAGGACAGGCCCAGCTGCGGGTCCTGCAGCCCGAGGTGGGTCTGCGCGCCGTCGTTGAACAGCACGTGCGGCTCCACCCAGACGATCCGCTGGCGGTCCACCGACCGGATCGCGCGCAGCACCTTGTCGTAGACGGGCTGCAGGGTGCGGGTGTCGAAGACGGGGCAGCCGACCGGGTTGGCGCAGCTCGCCACCTGCGTGCCCGGCCACGGCTCGTTGAGCAGGTCGTAGCCCAGCACGTACGACGTGTTCTTGAAGCGGGCCGCGACGGCCTTCCAGGCCTGCGCGTACAGGTCGACGACACCGTCGACGTTGGCGTAGAAGTTGTCGAACGCGCGGCTCGTCGCCGGCTGGAAGTAGTTGCCGGGGAAGCCCGCGTCGACCGGCATCGGCAGGCCGTCGTCGTGCACCGCCCAGGCCGGGAAGCCCTCGCCGGAGAACTTCTCGCTGTACAGGTCCTGGTGGAAGTCGAGCAGCACCCACACCTCGCGGGCGGCGAGCAGGTCGACGACCCGGGCGATCCGGTCGAGGTAGCGCTGGTCCACCACGGCCCGCTGCGGCATGACGCCGGCGAAGATGACGCCCAGCCGCACGGTGTTGAAGCCCTGCGCCACGACCCAGTCGGCGTCGGCGGCGGTGAAGCCGGCGGCGGTCGCCGGCGGAACGTACGGCGCCCGCTTCCAGACCGCGTTGACCCCGTGCAGCAGCACCACCCGGCCCTGCCCGTCGACGAGGAACCGGCCCTCCCGGTGCAGCACCGCCGGGCCGGCCGCCGCACCGGACGACGTCGGCGCGGTGAGCGCGGTGAGCAGCAGAGCCAGCACGAGCAGACGTCGCATCCCCCCAGGTTCGCCGCCGGCACCGCAATCCCTGTTGACCGGAGGAACTCAACAGGCGTAGAACTCCTGCTATGGCGACGTCGGTCGAGGTACGCGACCTGGTGGTCGAGCGCGGCGGGCAGCAGGTGCTGCACGGGCTGGGGTTCACGCTGCACCCCGGCGAGATCACCGGCCTGCTGGGCCCCAGCGGCTGCGGCAAGACGACCCTGATGCGGGCGCTGGTCGGCGTGCAGGCCGGGGTGCGCGGCAGGGTCACGGTGCTCGGGCTGCCGGCCGGCAGCCCGGCGCTGCGGCGCCGGGTCGGCTACGTGACCCAGGCGCCGGCCGTCTACACCGACCTGTCGGTCGCCGAGAACCTGCAGTACTTCGCCGCCGTCGTGGACGCCGTCCCGGACCGGGTCGCGGCGGTGCTCGAGCAGGTGGCCCTGGCCGACCGCCCCGGCCAGCTCGTGCAGACGCTGTCCGGCGGCGAGCGGGCCCGGGTCTCGCTGGCCACCGCGCTGCTGGCGACGCCGGAGCTGCTCGTCCTCGACGAGCCGACGGTCGGGCTGGACCCGGTGCTGCGCCGCGACCTGTGGGTGCTGTTCCGGCAGCTGGCCGACGCCGGCGCCACGCTGCTGGTCAGCAGCCACGTGATGGACGAGGCGGTCCGCTGCGACCGGCTGCTGCTCATGCGCGAGGGCCGGTTCGTCGCCGACGCCACCCCGCAGGGGCTGCTGGAGAAGACCGGCGCCGCCGACATCGAGGGCGCCTTCCTCGTGCTGGCGGAGGCGGCATGAACGCCCGCCGGACGCTCGCCACCGCCCGCCGGGTGCTGACCCAGCTGCGCCGCGACCACCGCACGCTGGCGCTGCTGCTGGTGGTGCCGCTGCTGCTGCTGACCCTGCTGCGCTACGTCTACGACGCCCAGCCGACCGTCTTCGACCAGGTCGGCGGGCCGCTGCTCGCGCTGTTCCCGTTCATCACGATGTTCCTGGTGACCTCGGTGGCGATGCTGCGCGAGCGCACCTCCGGGACCCTCGAGCGGTTGCTCACCACGCCGCTCGCCAAGCCCGACCTGCTGTTCGGCTACGCGCTCGCCTTCGGGGCGGTCGCGGTCGTGCAGACCACCCTGGCCTCGGCCGTGGCGCTCGGGCCGCTCGGGCTCAACCTGGCCGCCTCCCCCGCCCTCGTGGTGCTGCTCGCCGTCCTCGACGCGCTGCTCGGGATGGCGCTCGGGCTGTTCACCAGCGCGTTCGCCCGCACCGAGTTCCAGGCCGTGCAGTTCCTGCCCGCCTTCGTGCTGCCGCAGCTGCTGCTGTGCGGGCTGTTCGCGCCGCGCGACACCATGGCGGCCCCGCTGCAGTGGCTGTCGGACGTCTTCCCGCTCACCTACGCCGTCGACGGCATGCAGCGGCTGGCCGCCTCCACGGCGGTCACCGGCGACCTGCTGCGCGACCTGCTGGTCGTGGCCGGCGCCTCGGTGCTGGCGCTCGGCCTCGGCGCCGCCACGCTGCGCCGGCAGACCGCGTGACCCGGGCGGGGAGGCGGCCCGGCGACAGCGGCACCCGGGACGCGATCCTGGCCGCCGCCAAGCAGGCCTTCGGCAGCAAGGGGTACGGCGCCACGTCGGTGCGCGCGGTTGCCCGGACCGCCGGCGTCGACCCGTCCCTGGTGCTGCACTTCTTCGGCAGCAAGGACGGGCTGTTCGAGGCCGCCCTGGAGCTGCCGCTGGACCCGGCGGCCGTCGTGGCCGGCCTGCTGGCGGGCGGCGTGGACGGCCTCGGCGAGCGGGTGGTGCGCACCTTCCTCGGGGTGTGGGACGCGACCCCCGGCCAGGGCCCGATGCTCGCGATGCTGCGCAGCGCGGTGTCGCACGAGGACTCCGCGGCCATGCTGCGCGAGCTGCTGCTGCGCGTCATCCTGCGGCCGCTGGCGCTCGGCGCCGGCGCCGACCACCCCGACCTGCGGGCCGCGCTGCTCGCCTCCCAGGTCGTCGGGCTGGCCCTCACCCGGTACGTGCTGCGGTTCGAGCCGGTCGCCTCCGCCGACGCCGACACCCTCGCGCCGCTGCTCGGGCCGACGCTGCAGCGCTACCTCACCGGCGCGCTGTAGCCCGCCACGCCGGTCCGGATCGGCCTAAAAGCCCCAGGTCGAGCGCACCGAGACCGTACCGTTGCCTGCGAGGCGCAACCTGCGCACCTCGACGGGCGTCTTCAGACGTGACAAGCCCGCCACGCAAGGAGACACCGTGCACCGCAAGCCGCTCGCCGTCGGCGCCCTGGCGCTGGCCCTGCTGACCTCCGCCTGCAACGACGGCAACCCGACGGCCACCGTGCACGTCCCGCCCGGCACCCAGGCCCCCGCGACCGAGCCGACCAGCCCGGTGGTGGTGCCCACCACAGCGGCGCCCAGCCCGACCGCGAGCCCGAAGCCCAAGCCCAAGCCGCCGACGTACGACGTCAAGGCGGTGCAGACGCGGCTGACCGCCCTGAACTACTACGTCGGCGCCGTCGACGGCGAACCAGGCGGGCAGCTGCGGAGCGCCGTGATGGCCTTCCAGAAGGTCAACGGCCTCGGCGCCGATGGCAGCGTCGGCCCGAAGACCCTGGCCGCCCTCAAGGCGCCAGCCACGCCGATGCTGCGCGGCACCGGCGGCGGCACCCGCGTCGAGGTCGACCTCACCAAGCAGGTGCTCTACGTCGTCAAGGACGGCGCCATCGCCCGGATCCTGCCGGTGAGCTCCGGCAGCGGCGAGCGCTACCTCACCAAGCGGGGCAACCGCGCGACCGCGCTGTCGCCGGTCGGCTACTACAAGGTCCAGCGCCGCATCCTCGGCGAGCGGCACGCCGACCTCGGCACCCTCTACGACCCGCAGTACTTCTACAAGGGCTGGGCCATCCACGGCTCCAACAGCGTGCCGGCCTACCCCGCCAGCCACGGCTGCATCCGGGTGACCCGGACCGACGCGAAGTACCTGCTCCGCGAGATCGGGGTCGGCACCGCGGTCTACGTCTACGGCGGCCGGCACGTCTTCACCGCCGGCTCCAGCGCGCCCGGCACCGACGACCCGGGCGGCGACACCGAAGCGAAGCCGACGCCGACCGCGACGGCCACGCCGAAGCCCACCGCCAGCCCCAAGCCGACGGCGACGGCGACGCCGTCCGCCAGCCCGGCACCGACCGCGTCGGCCACCCCGCAGGTCAGCTCTCGAGGTTCGTCATGACGTGCTTGACCCGGGTGTAGTCCTCGAAGCCGTAGACCGACAGGTCCTTGCCGTAGCCGGACTGGCCGAAGCCGCCGTGCGGCATCTCGGCCACCAGCGGGATGTGCGTGTTGATCCAGACGCACCCGAAGTCCAGGCCCCTGGCCATCCGCATCGCCCGGCCGTGGTCCCTGGTCCAGACGCTGGAGGCCAGGCCGTAGTCGCTGTCGTTGGCCCAGCGCAGCGCCTCGTCCTCGTCGCTGAACCGCTGCACCGTGATGACCGGCCCGAACACCTCGCCCTGGACGATCTCGTCGTCCTGCCGCAGGCCGCTGACGACGGTGGGCTCGTGGAAGTAGCCGCTGCCGCCGATCCGGCCGCCACCGGTCTCGACCGAGGCGTGCCCGGGCAGCCGGTCGAGGAAGCCGCTCACCCGGGCCAGCTGCCGGGCGTTGTTGAGCGGGCCGTAGAGCACGTCCTCGTCGTCCGGCATCCCGGTCCGGGTGTCGGTCGCAGCCGCGGTGAGGGCGGCGAGGAAGTCGTCGTGCACCCGCGGCCCGGCGAGCACCCGGGTGGCGGCGGTGCAGTCCTGGCCGGCGTTGAAGTACCCGGCCTCCGCGATGGCCGCGGCGGCCGCCGCCACGTCCGCGTCGTCGAACACGAGCACCGGCGCGTTGCCGCCCAGCTCCAGGTGCACCCGCTTGAGGCTGCGGCTGGCTGACTCCGCGACCGCCTTCCCGGCCACCACCGAGCCGGTGATGGACACCATCGCCGGTACGTCGTCGTCGATGAGGAGGGCGCCGGTGCTGCGGTCGCCGCAGAGCACGTTGAGCACGCCGGGCGGGAAGAACTCGGCCCCGATCTCGGCGAGCATCGCGGTCGTGACCGGGGTGGTGTCGCTGGGCTTGAGGACGACCGTGTTGCCGGCGGCCAGCGCGGGGGCCAGCTTCCAGACCGCCATCATCATCGGGTAGTTCCAGGGCGTCACCTGGGCGCAGACCCCGACCGGCTCGCGGCGCACGAAGCTGGTGTGGCCGGCCTGGTACTCCCCGGCCGAGCGGCCCTCGAGCAGCCGCGCCGCGCCGGCGAAGAACCGGATCTGGTCGACCATGGGCGGGACTTCCTCGCTCCTGGTCAGGCCCAGTGGCTTGCCGGTGTTCCGGCTCTCCGCGGCCACCAGCTGCTCGGCCTGGCTCTCGACCGCGTCGGCGAAGCGCAGCAGCGCGCGCTGGCGCGCGGCCGGCGTCGTGTCGCGCCAGGCCCCGACCGCCGCCGCGGCGGCGGCGGTGGCGGCCGCGACGTCCTGTTTGCCCGACAGCGGTGCGGTGCCGTAGACCTGCCCGGTCGTCGGGTCGACCAGGTCGGTGGTCTGGCCGTCGGCGGCGTCGCGGTGCGCGCCGTTCACGAAGTTCCGGACGGTGGTCACAGCTGGCTCCAAGCCCGGGTCAGGCAGTCCCGCAGGACCTGCTCGATCTCATCGAAGTGGGTCTGGTCGCAGCCCAGCGGCGGGGCGAGCTGGATGACCGGGTCGCCGCGGTCGTCGGCCCGGCAGTACAGCCCGGCCTCGAACAGCGCCTTGGACAAGAAGCCGCGCAGCAGCCGCTCCGACTCGTCGTCGTCGAAGGTCTGCTTGGTGGCCTTGTCCTTCACCATCTCGATGCCGTAGAAGTACCCGTCGCCGCGGACGTCCCCGACGATCGGCAGGTCGAGCAGCTTCTCCAGGGTGGTGCGGAACGCCTTCTCGTTGGCGAGGACGTTCTGGCACAGCCCCTCCCGGTCGAAGATGTCCAGGTTCGCCATCGCCACGGCCGACGAGACCGGGTGGCCGCCGAAGGTGTAGCCGTGCGCGAAGTAGCTGGCGCCGGACAGGAACGGCTCCATCAGCCGGTCGCTGGCGATCATCGCGCCGATCGGGCTGTAGCCGCTGGTCAGCCCCTTGGCGCAGGTGATGATGTCGGGCACGTAGCCGAACTTGTCGCACCCGAACGTCGTGCCGAGCCGGCCGAACGCGCAGATCACCTCGTCGGACACCAGCAGCACGTCGTGCCGGTCGCAGATCTCGCGGAGCCGGGCGAAGTAGCCCGGCGGCGGCGGGAAGCAGCCGCCGGAGTTCTGCACCGGCTCGACGAAGACGGCGGCGACGGTGTCCGGGCCCTCCATCTCGATGGCGATCTCGATCTGGTCGGCGGCCCACCGCCCGAACGCCTCGAGGTCGTCGCCGTGCTCGGGAGCCCGGTAGAAGTTGGTGTTGGCCGCCTTGTGCGCGCCCGGCACCAGCGGCTCGAAGAACATCTTGGCCTCGGGGATGCCGGTGATCGACAGCGCCCCCTGCGGGGTGCCGTGGTAGGCGACCGCCCGGCTGATCACCTTGTGCTTCATGGGCCTGCCGGTCAGCTTGAAGTACTGCTTGGCCAGCTTCCAGGCCGTCTCGACGGCCTCGCCGCCGCCGGTCGTGAAGAACACCCGGTTGAGGTCGCCGGGCGTCAGCGACGCGAGCCGCTCGGCCAGCTGGATCGCCTCGGGATGGGCGTAGGACCACAGCGGGAAGAACGCCAGCTGCTCGGCCTGCCGGGCGGCGGCCTGCGCCAGCTCGGTCCGGCCGTGCCCGGCCTGCACGACGAACAGCCCGGACAGCCCGTCCAGGTACCGCTTGCCGGTGCTGTCCCAGATGTAGGCGCCCTCACCCTTCACGATGACCGGGACCGCGCCGCCCTCCTGGTAGGTCGAGTGCCGGGTGAAGTGCATCCAGAGGTGGTCGCGCGCCGACGCGGACAGCGCGCTGTCGTCCAGGCGCTGCCAGGTCTGCGGGGTGGTCGTCACGGGGTGCTCCTGGTGGGAAGGGGGGTGTCGCTGCCGGTGGGCTGCGGCGGGGCGTCCACGGCAGGTGTGCCCAGTCGGCCGCCCCGGAAGAACGGCGGGTTGGCGAGCTCGCACAGCACCATCACGAGCAGCCCCAGCAGCAGCGAGCCGATGCCGATGAGGAACACCCCACCGACGCCGGCGAACGACGTCGTGCCGAAGTCGGTGGCGTACATGTCCTTGGCGCTCTTGAGGAAGCACAGCGTCAGGATGCCGGCGCCCAGCAGCGGCAGGACGCCCTTCACCCAGGCGTCCTTGACGCTGCGGCGCAGGTCGGCCCGGAAGTGCCAGGCGCAGGCGTACCCGGTCAGCGCGTAGTAGAAGGCGATCAGCAGCCCGAGCGAGGCGATCGAGTCCGCCAGCACGTTGCCGCTGACCAGCACCAGCCCGCCGTAGAAGGTCACCGACGCCACCCCCATCGCGATCGTGGAGGTCGTCGGGGTCTGGAACCGCGGGTGCATGCGCGCGAACGAGTTCGGGATCGCGCGGTGCGCGGCCATCGACAGCGTCGTGCGCGCGGTCGGCAGGATCGTGGTCTGCGTCGACGCCGCAGCCGACGTCAGCACCGCCAGGATGAGCACCTTGCCGAAGGTGCTGCCCAGCACCGCGTCCCCGAGGACGGCCAGCACGTCGCCCTGGTTGTTCTCGTCGGTGAGGGTGCCCAGTCCGCCGTACGCCTGGCAGGCCACGGTGACGAGGCTGTAGATGCCCAGCAGCGCGACCGTGGCGATGATGGCCGCCCGCCCCGGGGTGCGCTGTTTGTCCTGCGTCTCCTCGTTGCAGGCCACCGCGGTGTCCCAGCCCCAGTAGATGAACACCGCGAGGAGCACGCCTGCGGACAGCGCGCTGAAGGACGGGATCTCGAGCGGGTTGAACCACGACAGCGACGGGTGCAGCGCGCCCGGGCCGGCATTGCCGCTGTAGACCTTCACGAGCGCGACGACGGCGAAGGCGCCCAGCGCGACCACCTCGACCGCGAGCAGCCCGAACTGCAGGCGCGCCGAGATCTCGATGCCGCGGTAGCAGACGTAGGTCAGCACGCTGATCCAGAGGATGCCGACGACCGTCGTCCAGAAGGTGCTGGCCGCCAGCCCGCGGGCGTCGAAGAGCAGGAAGCCGTACTGGCCGGCGATCTGCGCCAGGTTGGCCATGACGACGATGTCGGCCACGACGATGCCCCAGCCGCCCATGAAGCCGGCCCGGGGCCCGAACGCCCGGGCCGCCCAGGCGAAGGTGGTGCCGCAGTCCGGGTCGAGGGCGTTGAGCTCGCGGTAGGCGTAGGCGATACAGAGCATCGGCACGAAGGCCAGCAGCATCACCGCCGGCGACTGCAGGCCGACGACCGCGGCGACGAAGCCGATGGTGGCCGCGATGCTGTAGCCCGGGGCGGTCGACGAGACCCCGATGACGACGCTGGACAGCAGCCCGAGCGCACCGGCCTTGAGTCCCTTGTCCTGCTCGTGCGGGGCGGCGACAGCCATGTGAGCTCCTTGCGAGGAAGGAAGACCTGCCACGGTTCTCGCAGACCGAGCCGCTTTTGACAAGGGTTTCCGTGGTTGAAACGCCCTCTGAACACTTGATCCGTGGACGGTCAAGGCCCAGGATGCGGTCCATGCCGCGCCCGCTCGACCTGGTCCCGACTCCCCCGCCCCTGCTCGACGAGGTGGGCAAGGCGATCCTGCGCCAGCTGCAGGAGGACGGCCGCCGCTCCTACACCGCGATCGCCGCGGCGGTCGGGCTCTCGGAGGCGGCCGTCCGGCAACGGGTCAAGGGGCTGGTCGACGGCGGCGTGCTGCAGGTGGTGGCCGTCACCGACCCGCTCACGCTGGGCTTCGGGGTGATGGCGGGAGTCGGCATCAGGGTCACCGGGGATGCCCGCCGGGTCGCGGACGCGCTCTCGGAGATCGACGAGGTGGACTACTGCGTGCTCACCACCGGCCGCTTCGACATCCAGCTGGAGCTGGTCTGCCGGGACAACGAGCACCTGCTCACCGTCATCAACGACCGCGTCCGGGGCGTGCCGGGGGTCCGCGAGACGGAGACCTCGATGTACCTGCGGGTGCACAAGCAGACCTACAACTACGGGACGCCGTGATGGGCGCGCTGCTGCACCCGTTCGCCCGGCCGGCCGCCACCGACTTCGTGCGGATGGTCCGCGGGTCGGGTGCGGTGGTGTGGGACGACCAGGGCAAGCGCTACGTCGACGGCCTCGCCTCGCTCTGGTACTGCAACGTCGGCCACGCCCGGGCCGAGATCGCCGAGGCGGTGGCCCAGCAGATGCAGGTGCTGGAGACCTACCACTGCTTCGAGCGGTTCTCGAACGCGCCGGCCGAGGAGCTCGCCGAGCGGCTGGCCGCGCTGGCGCCGGTGCCGGGCAGCCGGGTGTTCCTCACCAGCGGCGGCTCCGAGGCGGTCGACACCGCCCTCAAGCTCTCCCGAAGCGCGCACGCGCAGGCCGGCCAGCCCGAGCGCACCCTGGTCGTCAGCCGCACCCCGAGCTACCACGGCGTGACGTACGGCGCGATGACGCTGACCGGACTTCCCTTGAACCGCAAGGACTTCGGCCCCGGCATCGGCGACGTCGTGCAGGTGGACAAGGACGACCTCGACGCGGTGCGGCAGGTCTTCGAGACCAACCCCGGCCGGGTGGCCGCGGTCTTCGCCGAGCCGGTCGTGGGCGCCGGCGGCGTCTGGCCCCCGGCGCCGGGCTACCTGCAGGGGCTCCGGGAGCTGTGTGACGTGCACGGCGCGCACCTGGTGCTGGACGAGGTGATCTGCGGCTTCGGCCGGCTGGGCACGCTGTTCGCCGGGACCCACTTCGGGGTGGCCGCCGACATCACGACGTTCGCGAAGGGGGTGACCAGCGGGTACGTGCCCTTGGGGGGCGCGCTGGTGGCGCCCAGCGTGCACGCGCCGCTGTCGGCCGACCCCGGCTTCGTGCTCCGGCACGGCTACACCTATTCCGGCCACGGCGCCGCCGCGGTGGCGGCCCTCGCCTGCCTGGACATCACCGAGCGCGAGGGCCTGGTCGACCGGGCGACCGCCATCGGCCGGCGGCTCGAGCCGCAGCTGCGGGCGCTCCTGGACGACGGGCTGGTCACCGACGTGCGGGGCGTCGGTGCGCTCTGGGCGGTCAGCGTGCCGGACCCGGTGGCGGTCCGCGACCGGATGCTGGACGACGGCGTCATCCTGCGGCCGATCGCGCCGGCCACGCTGGCGATCTGCCCGCCGCTCGTCATCGGCGACGACGACCTCGATGCCATCGCGGCGGCGCTGCGACGCGCCCTGTGAGCCTGTGGCACGACCAGGTCGGTCGGCCGCAGCCCCGACCGGCCCTGCCGGGCGACACCGCGGTCGACGTCGCGATCGTCGGCGCCGGCTACACGGGCCTCTGGACCGCCTGGTACCTCAAGCAGCAGGACCCGGCGCTGCGGGTCGTCGTGGTCGAGAAGGAGGTGGCCGGGTTCGGCGCCTCCGGCCGCAACGGCGGCTGGTGCTCGGCGCTGTTCCCCACCTCCTGGCCGCGGATGGCCCGCGCCAGCTCGCGGCCAGCCGTGGTCGCGATGCAGGCCGCCCTGGAGGACGCCGTCGACGAGGTCGGCCGCAGCGGCCTCGCCTGCGACTTCGCCAAGGGCGGCTCCGTCGCCCTCGCCCGGTCGCCGGCCCAGCTGGCCCGGGCACGGGCGGCCGTCGCGGAGGCCCGGGCCTGGGGGTTCGGGCCGGACACCCGCGACCTGGTGTCGGCGGCCGAGGCCAGCCGTCGGGTCGGCGCGACCGACGTCCTCGGCGCGGTCACGACCGCGCACTGCGCCGCGCTGCACCCGGCCCGGCTGGTCCGCGCGTTGGCGGCCGGGGTGGAGGACCTCGGCGTGCCGGTGCACGAGCAGACGGCGGCGCTGCGCGTCGGGCCAGGCCGGGTCGTCACCACGCACGGCACGGTGCGGGCCGAGGTGGTACTGCCGGCCACCGAGGGCTACACCGCGCAGCTGCCCGGGCACCGCCGCGACCTGGCCCCGGTCTACTCGCTCATGCTGGCCACCGAGCCGCTGCCCGACGACGTGTGGGCGCAGCTCGGCCTGCACGACCGGGCGACCTTCACCGACGAGCGGCACCTGACCGTCTACGGCCAGCGCACCGCCGACGGCCGGATCGCCTTCGGCGGGCGGGGGGCGCCGTACCACTTCGGGTCGCGGGTCGACCCGTCGTACGACGTGGTGCCGCGGGTGCACGCCGCGCTGGAGCGGGCGCTGGTGGAGCTGTTCCCGGTGCTGCGCGGCGTCACGATCACGCACCGCTGGGGCGGCAACCTGGGGGTGCCGCGCGACTGGTTCCCCGCGGTCGGGCTGGACCGGCGCACCGGGCTGGCGTGGGCCGGCGGCTACGTCGGCGACGGCGTCGCGGCGTCGAACCTCGCCGGCCGCACCCTCGCCGACCTGGTGCTGGGCCGGGACACCGAGCGGACCCGGCTGCCTTGGGTCCGGCGGCGGACCCGGAAGTGGGAGCCGGAACCGCTGCGCTGGCTCGGGGTCAACGGGGTCACCCGGCTGATGACGCACGCCGACCGGTCCGAGGCCCGTTCCGGCCGGCCGTCACGGGCGGCGGCGCTGTTCTGGCGGACCCGGTAGCGCTCGTGGAGGGGCACGCTGTCAGGTGGTCCGCCTATCGTTCGCAGCACCGACCGACGGGGGTGTGATGACCGCCATCTCGGTGCGCGGCCTGCGCAAGAGCTATGGCGAGCTCGAGGCCGTCCGCGGCGTCGACTTCGACGTGGCACCGGGCGAGACGTTCGGCTTCCTCGGCCCCAACGGCGCCGGCAAGTCCACCACCATCAAGATCCTGTGCACGCTGGCGAGGGCCACCGGCGGGTCCGCCAGCGTCGCCGGGTTCGACGTGGCCACCCAGCGCGACGACGTCCGGCGGCACATCGGGCTGGTGTTCCAGGACCTGACCCTCGACACCTACCTGTCGGCCGAGCAGAACCTGCGCTTCCACGCCGAGCTCTACGGCATGCCCCGGGCCACGGTCCAGCCGCGGATGCGGCAGGTCCTGGAGATGGTCGGGCTGTGGGAGCGCCGGGCCTCCAAGGTGTTGACCTTCTCCGGCGGCATGAAGCGCCGCCTGGAGATCGCCCGCGGGCTGATGCACTCCCCCCGGGTGCTGTTCCTCGACGAGCCGACCGTCGGGCTGGACCCGCAGACCCGCGCTTCGATCTGGGACTACATCCACGAGCTGCGCCAGCAGGAGGAGATCACCATCTTCCTCACCACGCACTACATGGACGAGGCCGAGCACTGCGACCGGATCGCCATCATGGACGAGGGCACCCTCGTCGCCCTCGACACCCCGGCCGCGCTGAAGGCCTCGGTCGGCACCGACCGGGTGACGATCCGGACCGCCGACGACCAGGCGGCCCTGGCGGTGCTGGGCGACGCGGTGCTGACCACCGACGGGATCGTCATCTCGGTCGAGGACGGAGAGGCCTACGTGCCCCGGTTGTTCGGCACCCTGGGCGTGCCCATCACGAACGTCAGCATCAGCCGGCCGTCGCTGGACGATGTCTTCCTGTCCTACACCGGCCGCACCATCCGCGACTCCGAGCAGGCACCGGGCATGCCGGCCATCTTCGCTGCGATGGCCCGCCGATGACCGCGGTGGCCGCGGTCGCGGTGCCTCAGCGGGGGTTCGCCCTCGACGTACGGGCCGTGAAGATCGTGGTGCAGCGCGACCTGATCCGCACCCTGCAGGACCGGACCCGGTTCGTGTCCGCGCTGGTGCAGCCGCTGCTGTTCCTGTTCGTGCTGGGGGCCGGGCTGTCCTCGCTGACCCAGGGCGCCACGGGCTCGCTCGACCTGCGGACCTTCATGTTCCCCGGGATCCTGGCCACCTCGACGCTGTTCACCGCCATCTTCTCGGCGGTCTCGATCGTCTGGGACCGGGAGTTCGGCTTCCTGCGCGAGATGCTCGTCGCGCCGGTGCGCCGCAGCAGCATCATCCTGGGCAAGGCGATCGGCGGCGCCACCGTCGCCACCACCCAGGGCGTGCTGGTGCTGGCCCTCGCCCCGGTCGTCCACGTGCCGCTCACTCCCGGCCTGGTCGTCACGCTGCTCGCCGAGGTGTTCCTGCTGTCGTTCACCCTGACCGCGCTGGGGCTGGCCGTCGTCGCCCGGATCCAGCAGGTGCAGACCGTGATGGGGCTGATGCAGGTCCTGCTGCTGCCGCTGTCGTTCCTGTCCGGGGCGCTCTACCCGCTGTCCAACCTGCCGACCTGGCTGTCGGTGGCGGTCCGCTGCAACCCGCTGACCTACGCGGTGCGCCCGGTGCGGACGGCGGTCTTCAACCACCTCGAGGTGTCGCCGGCGGTCCGGGCCCGGCTCAACCCGCCCATCACCTGGGGCGGCTGGGAGGTGCCGACCTGGCTGCAGCTGCTGCTCGTGGCGGCGATCGGCGCCGGCCTGTTGGCGCTGGCGGTCAAGCAGTTCCAGCGCGTCGAGTAGCCCGCGGGCGGGGTGGGGCACACTGCGCTCCGTGAACCTGACCGCCGGCTACGCCGTCCTCGCCGCCGCCGACACGGCGCTGGCCGCCACCGGCCGGCACCGGGCCCGGTGGCTCACCAAGCCGCTGCTCATGCCCACCCTGCTGCGGGGCCGGGACCGGCCGACCCAGCGGGCCCTGGCGCTCGGCGGGCTCGGCGATGTCGCGCTGCTGGGCAAGGGCCAGCTCGCGTTCACCGCCGGGCTCGGCAGCTTCCTGGCCGGGCACGTGGCCTGGATGGTCGCGCTGCGGCCGCGCTCGCGCGGCGCGGTGACGCCGGCCACCGCCGCGCCGTACCTGGTGGCCTGGGCGGCGCTGAACGCCTACCTCTGGCCGCGGACCGGCCGCGATCGACTGCCGGTGCTCGTCTACAGCACCGCCTTGCTCGGCACCGCGCTGGCGGCCCGCGACACCGGCGACCCGGTGGTGGCGACCGGCGGCGCACTGTTCCTGGCCAGCGACACGCTGCTCGCGCTGGAGCGCTTCGGCCAGGTGCACCTGCCGGCGCACGAGGGCCTGGTCATGGCGTCCTACACCGCCGGGCAGGCGCTGCTCGCCCGCTAGGAGCTCGCCGGACGCCGGCTCCGGCCGAAGCGCAGGTAGAGCGACGGCACCACGAACAGGTTCAGCAGCGTCGAGGTCACCAGCCCGCCCACGATCACCACCGCCATCGGGTGCTCGATCTCGTGGCCCGGGATGTCGCCGAGGACGACCAGCGGCACCAGCGCCAGCCCGGTGGCCAGCGTCGTCATGAGGATGGGGGCGAGCCGCTCGCGGGCGCCGCGCAGCACCATCGCCGGCCCGAAGACCTCACCCTCCTCGCGTTGCAGGTGCTGGCAGTGGCTGATCAGCAGGATCCCGTTGCGGGCGGCGATGCCCATCACGGTGAACAGCCCGACCAGGGACCCGAGCGACAGGACCCCCCCGCCGAGGTAGGCGGCCAGCAGCCCACCGACGATGGCCATCGGCAGCGTGAACAGCGCCAGCAGCGCCAGCCGCCAGCTGGCGAACGCCGCCTGCAGCAGCAGCAGGACCCCGACCGCGGCGGCCAGCGAGAACAGCATCAGCTGGCGCTGCGCGTCCTGGCGCTCCGCGTACTCGCCCAGCACCTCGTGGTGGTAGCCGAGCGGGTAGTCGATCGCGGCGAGCTTGCGCTCCACCTCCCCCACCACGGACCCGAGGTCGCGGCCGGCCACGTTGGCGCCCACGTCCAGGTGCCGCGAGGCGCCGTCCCGCTCGATGACGTTGGGGGTGGGCCGGATCACCACCGACGCCACGTCACCCAGTCGTACGTGCCCGCCGCCCGGCAGGTCGATCGGCAGCTCCTCGATGCTCGCCGGGCTGTGCCGGGTCGCCGGCGTGCTCCACACGTTCACGTCGTAGGCCTTGCCGGCGCGGTACACGTCGCCGACCTCGTGGCCGGCCACCAGGGTCGCCGCCGCCCGCCGGACGTCGCCGGGCTTGATGCCGTAGCGCTGGGCGGCGGCCAGGTCGACCTCCACCTGGGCCTGGGGGATGTTGACCTGCAGGTCGATGTGCTCGTCCACCACGCCCTGGGTCCCGGCCAGCACCGCGCGCACCCGCTCGGCCTGCTGGCGCATCACCTCCAGGTCGTCGCCGTACACCCGCACGACGATCGCCTCGCCGGAGCCGGTGAGCACCTCCCGGATCCGCTCCTTGAGGTAGGTCTGCACGTCCCGGCGCAGCCCCGGGTAGCCGGCGACGACGTCCTGGATCCGGGCGAGCGTCTGGTCGTAGTCGGCCTTCGGGTCGATGCTGATCCAGTTCTCCCCGAAGTGGATGCCGACCACCTCGTCCGCGGACACCGCCTGGCCGATGTGCGCCCCGAAGTTCCGCACCCCGGGGATGTCGCGCAGCTCCTGGCTGGCGGCGGTGGAGATACGCACCATCTCCGGGTGCGAGGAGCTGGGCGTGGTGACCCAGTGCATGAGGAAGTCGCGTTCCTTGAACGACGGCAGCAGCGACTGGCCGAGCTGCGGCACGACCGCCACGCCGGCGATGGCGATGACGCCGACCAGCGCGTAGGCGCTGACCGGCCGCAACACGATCCGCGACAGCGCCGCGTGGTAGCCGCGCTGCAGCCCGCGCACCAGCGGCGGGTCGCGGTGGTCGAGCGTGGCGTTGCCGAGCAGCACCAGCGCCAGCGCCGGCGTGAGGGTGAGGGCCACCACCATCGAGGCCAGTACGGCGAGGGCGTACGACATCGCGAGCGGCCGGAAGAACGAGCCGGTGAGGCCGTCGAGGAAGAACACCGGGACCGCCGCCACCACGATGATGAGGGTCGCGTACACGATCGGACCGCGGACCTCGAGCGAGGCCTCGAGGATGATCGCGGCGGACGACCGCGGGTCGCCGTGCGCGCGGGCCTGCCGCAGCCGTCTCACGATGTTCTCGATGTCGATGATGGCGTCGTCGACGACCACCCCCACCGCGATGACCAGGCCGGCCAGCACCATCGTGTTGATGGTGGCGCCGCGCAGGGCGAGGACCAGGCAGGCCGCCACCAGCGACAGCGGGATCGCGAGCAGGCTGATGAGCGCCGTACGCCAGGCGAACAGGAAGAACGCCAGGACGAGGACCACCAGCAGGCAGCCGAGCAGCAGCGCGTTGGTCAGGTTGTCCAGAGCCACCTCGATGAACGTGGCCGGGCGGAAGATGGTGGTGTCGACGGTGACGCCGGCCAGACCGGGCTGCAGTTCGCGCAGCGCCTTCTCGACGCCTTCGGTGACGTCGAGGGTGTTGCCCCAGGGCAGCTTCTCGACGATGAGCATCAGGCCCGGTCCGTCGTTGATGACGGCGTCGCCGATCAGCGGCTGGTGCCCGGTGACGACGTCGGCGACGTCCTGCAGCCGCAACTGCTTGTCGCCGGCGCCGGTGACCGGCACCTTCGCCAGGTCGGCCGGCGAGACGATCGGCAGCACGTGCCGCACGTTGAGCCGCTGGTTGGGGGTGTCGATCCAGCCACCGGTGCCGACGACCGCACCGGGTGAGTACGGCAGCAGGCCGGAGTCGAGGGCGCCGGCCGTCGCCTCCATGACCTTGTCCACCGAGACCCCGTGCGCCCGCAGCCTTGCCGGGTCGACCTGCACCTGCAGCTGCTGCTTGCGCATGCCCCACACCGCCACGTTGGCGACGCCCGGGACCCCCATGAGCCGGGTCCGGATCTTGTACCGGGTGAGGGTGGACAGCTCGATGAGCGACTTGCTGTCCGAGGACAGGCCGATCTTCATCACCCGGCTCGTCGCCGACAGCGGCTGGATCATGACCGGTGGCGTGGCCCACGACGGCAGCGTCGGCGTGACCGTCGCGATCCGCTCCTGGACCAGCTGCCTGGCCTCCAGCAGGTCGGTGCCCTCCTCGAAGATGAGCTCCACCGACGACAGCTGCGGGACCGACTTGGAGCGCATCTCCTTCAGGCCGCTCAAGCCCCCCAGCGCCTGCTCCATCGGGACCGTGACGAGCCCCTCGACCTCGGTGGCCGACAGCCCCAGGCAGGCGGTCTGCACCTCGACGCGGGGCGGGGAGAACTCCGGGAACACGTCCACCGGCATCGCGGTGGCCTGCACGCTGCCGAACAGCATCAGGCCGGCCGCCATGACCAGGGCCAGGAACCGGAACCTCAGGGCCGAGGCGATGATCCAGCGCACGACGGGCTACTTGCCCACGCCGAGCTCGGTGCCGTACAGCTCGGCGGCGCCGACTGTCACGACCGCGGTGCCGACCGCCGGCCCGGACGTCAGGTGGGCCAGGTCGCCGCGGATGTCGGCGACCGTGATCTGGGCGCGCGTGTAGCTGCCGCCCGCGGTGCTGACGAACGTCCAGGCCTTGCCGTGCACGTCGTAGATGACCGCGGAGTAGGGGATGCTGGTGCGCGTCCCGACGGCCGCTGCGACCTCGGCGGTCTCGATGCCGAGCCGGGAGACGGCGTGCGCCGACAGCGTCACCCGCTTCAGCTCGCTGCCGGGGACATCCATCGTGCTCGAGTGCTCGGCGCCGCTCGCCGGCGCGGCGCTGCTGTCGGCGCCGCAGCCGGTCAGGGCGAGCGCGCCGAGCGGGAGCCCGGCCAGAAGAAGGCGCAGTCGTGTCATCGCAGGGCTCCCGGGGCGGAAGGGACAAGGGCGACGCGCTGCTGCACGAGGGCGTCCACCATGGGCTCCGGTGGGGGCGCGCCGAACCGGAGGTAGAGCAGCGGGACGGCGAACAGCACCAGCAGCAGCGTGCTGACCAGCCCGCCCAGCACCATGAGCGCGACCGGGCGCAGCGTCTCAAGGCCCGGCCCGTCCCCCAGCACCGCGAACGGTGCCAGCGTCGCCGCCAGCACGATGCTGGTCATCAGCATGGCCGGCAGCCGCTCGGCCGCCGCCTGCAGCACGAGCCGCCGGCCGTGCAGCTCGCCGTCCGTGCAGCGGCGCTGGCAGTCGCGGACGAGCAGCACCACCCAGCGGGTCGCGAGTCCCAGCACCGTGAGCAGGCCCGCGAACGAGCTCAGCGCCGTCACGCCCCCGTCCACCTGCGCCGCCAGCAGCGCGCCGGTCAGCCCGAGCGGCAGCGTGAGGAACAGCGCCGTCGCAAGCCGCCAGCTGCCGACTGCGGCCTGCAGGAGCAGGAAGGCCGCGAGTGCCACCGCCACCACCCAGGCGGACACCGGCAGCGTGCCGCTGGTGTCCGCGGCGGGCGCGATGACCTCGGCGTGGTACTCGACCGGGAACGTCGCGTCGCGCAGCCGGCCCTCGATGTCCCTCACCACCGCTGCGTGGCCGCGGCCGGCCACCTCAGCCGTGACATCCAGGTACGGCGAGATGCCTTCGCGACGGATCACCGTCGGGCTGGACGAGAGCTTCACGGTGGCCAGGTCCCCGAGCCGCACCCTGCCCTTGACGGGCGTCTCGATGAGCACGTCCTCGACGCTCGACAGGCTGTGCCGCACCGCGGCGGTGCCGACCACCACCACCTCGAAGACCTTCTGCTCCTCGAACAGGTTGCCGACCTCGATGCCGGACAGCAGCGTGGTCGCGGACCGGCGCACGTCGCCGGGCTTGAGACCGGCGCGCTGCGCGGCCGCCAGGTCGACCTGGACCTCGAGGGTCGGCTCCTGGACGGGCAGCCGCACGCCGGCAGCCTCGACACCGTCCACGCCGGCGACCAGCCGCTGCACCCGTTGCGCCTCGGTCCGCAGCACGGCCGGCTCCTGGCCGTAGACCCGGACCACCACGTCACCCGCGTGGCCGCCGTGGATCTCGCGCACCCGGGCCTGCGGGTAGGTCTCGACCTGGTGCGCCAGGCCCGGGTAGCCGTCCAGCACCCGCTGGATCGCGGCCCTCGTCGCGGCGTAGTCGGCCGAGCTGTGCAGCGACACCCACATCTGGCCGTCGTTGACACTGGCGACCCGGTCGGCCGCCACCGCCCGGCCCACGTGGGCGCCGACGTTCCGCACCCCGGGAGTGGCGCGCAGCTCGGCGCTGGCGCGCGCGGTGATCCGGTTCATCTCCGTGCGCGAGGTGCCGGGTGCGCCCTCCCAGTGCACGAGCAGGTCGCGGTCCTGCATCGCCGGCAGCACCGGCTGGCCGCCCAGCTGCGGCACGACCGCGAGGCCGGCCACCAGCGCGAGCGCGGTCCCGGCGAGCACCCAGCGCGGGCGCTGCAGCAGCCGCGCGAGCGCGCCGCGGTAGCAGCGGTCGAGCAGCCGGGCCACCGGCGACGGCGTGGGGGTGCCGGCGCGGCGGCTCAGCACGAACACCACGGCCGGGGTGACCACCAGCGCCACGAGCAGCGAGGCCAGCACCGCGAGGCCGTAGGACAGCACCAGCGGCCGGAAGAACGCGCCGTCGGCGCCGCTCAGCAGCAGCACCGGCAGCGGGACCAGCAGCAGCACGAGGGTGGTGAACAGCAGCGGGCCGCGCGCCTCCACCAGCGCTCGGGTGACGGCCTCGGGCTCGGCGCGTCCGCGGACCCGACGGGCGACCGCGTCCGACAGGACCACGACGTCGTCGATGAGCACGCCCAGGGCCACCGCCAGGCCGACGAGCACCAGGCTGCTGACGCTGGTGCCGCGCCACTGCAGCACCATCAGCGCGGCGAGCAGCGACAGCGGCACGGCGACCAGGCAGGCCACTGCGACCCGCCAGGCGAACAGCAGGCCGGCCAGCAGCGCGAGCCCAAGCAGCAGTCCGACCGTCCATGCCAGCGCGACGTTGTCCACGGCACGCTCGATGAACGTCGCCGGCCGGAAGACCGTCGTGTCCGTCTCGACGCCGCCCAGGCCCGGACGCAGCGCGTCGAGCGCGGCCTCGACGTCACGGGTGACGCTGGCCGGGTCGGCGCCGGGGAACTTCTCGACCACCAGCATCAGGCTCGGCGCGTCGTTGACGACCGCGTCACCGATCAGCGGCTGGTGGTCCTCGACGACGTCGGCCACGTCACCGAGCCGCAACGACCGGCCGGGGGTGCCCTCCAGGCTGACCCTGGCCAGGTCCTGCGGCGTGGCGATCGGCAGCAGGTGCTGGATGCCGACCCGTTGGTTGGGCGTGTCGATGAAGCCGCCGGTGCCGGGGCTCGACGCCTCCAGGAACGTCAGCGGCGAGACCCAGAGCGCGTTGCCGGTGGTCCGGATCACCTGGTCCAGCGTCACGCCCCGCTGGGCCAGCCGCTCCGGGTCGACGTGCACCTGCAGCTGCCGCTCGCGCTGGCCGAAGACGGTCACGTTGGCGACGCCGGGCACGCCCATCAGCCGCGGCCGGATCTTGAAGCGGGTGAGCACCGACAGGTCGATGAGCGAGAGCTGCTGCGAGGACAGCCCCACCATCAGGACCCGGCTGGTCGACGACAGCGGCTGGATCATCGTCGGGGGCTTGGAGACGTGCGGCAGGATCCCGGCGTGGGTCAGCCGCTCCTGCACCATCTGGCGGGCCCGGTAGAGGTCGGTGCCGCGCTCGAAGACGAGCTGGATCGAGGACAGCCCCGTCACCGACGACGAGGAGATGCTCTCGAGCCACGCCACGCCGCTGAGCAGGTTGGACTCGAGCGGTGCCGTGACGAGCTGCTCCACCTCGTCGGCCGCCAGGCCCAGCGCCTCGGTCTGGATCTCGATGCGCGGCGGCGTGTACTCCGGCAGGACGTCGGTGGAGGCGCTGCGCAGCTGCACGAAGCCGATGCCCAGGAGCGCCAGCGCGATCGGCAGCACCAGGTACCGCAGCCGAATGCTCGACCCTGCCAACCAACCCACCATCGGACCATCCCCCCGCTGACCTGCCCGGGAGTGTGGGGGCGGACCTGGCCACCGCGGTCGTCCGGTGCGCGTAGGGCCGATCACGCAACCGCAGTATCAGGCCGGCCGGGCGACCCCCTCGTAGAGCGCGCCGAACGCCTTCGGCTCACCGGCGCCGTAGTAGCGGTCGAGCCGCTCGATGCGCAGGCCACCGGCCTCGAGGATCGCCGTGATCTCGCGGTTGAGGTGGCAGCCGCAGGCCAGCCGCTGCTGCAGCGGGTCGAGGCGGTCCTGCCACGCGCGCACCGCGGCGTCCGGGGCCCGGCCGTGCTCGACGAAGTGGAACGTCCCGCCGGGCCGCAGCACCCGACGGGCCTCCCGCACCGCGCGCACCGCGTCCGGGATCGAGCACAGGCTCCAGGTGCAGAGCACCTGGTCGGCCGAGCCGTCCTCGAACGGCAGGTCCTGGCCGTCCAGGCCGGCCACCTCGACCGGGAAGGGGGCGGCCGCGATCCGCTCCCGGGCCAGCCGCACCCCCAGCCCTGACGGCTCCACCACCCGCAGCCGGGTCACGGCCGCCGGGAGGAACGGCAGGTTGTGCCCGGTCCCGAAGCCGATCTCGACCACGTCGCCGGCCAGCCCGGCGCAGACCCGGGCCCGGATGGTGCGGGTCTGTCGGGTGTTCAGCACGACGTTCAGCACCCGCGGAAAGACCTGCTTGCCGTAGAAGCCCATGGGGAGCATCGTGCGTCGGACGCGGGGCCGCGTCGAGCGTCCGGGAATCCGGGCGGAAGGCGTCACCTCGCTGCCGGTCGGGCGTTGCACCAGGTGCGGGCCCTTCTCGGCTCGGCACCTGCTCCGCGGAGGACGACGACCATGACCATCATCAGCCGCGCCGTGACGACCACCGCTGTGCTGGGCCTCACCGCGCTCACCCTGCCCCTCGGAGCCTCGCCCGCCGCGGCTGACCCGCTCCCGGCGCCGGGATCGCTGCTGCAGGGCCTACCGCCGCTCCCGGCGCTGCCGCTGCCGCCGCTCCCGCAGCTCCCGCCGCTGCCACCGCTGCCCTTCCCGCTGCCGGG
>JAOPVD010000093.1 GCA_025966295.1 Frankiales bacterium
TGGGCCTGGGACCCGGCCACCGGCCGCTGGGCCGCGCGGGCCCCGCTGCCGACCGCCCGGGCCGCCGGCGTGTGCGTCGTGCTCGACGGCCGGCTGCACTACGTGGGCGGCAGGAGCCACGGCGTCGACGTCGCCGAGCACGACGTCTACGACCCCCGGACCGATCGCTGGACCACGGCCGCCCCGCTGCCGAGCGGCCGCGACCACGCCGCCGGGGCGGTCCTGGACGGCGTCCTCTACGTCGCCGCCGGCCGGCCGCGCGACCTGTCCAGTGCGCTGGCCTACGACCCGCGGACCGACCGCTGGACCGCGCTGCCGCCGCTGCCGCTGGGCCGGTCCTCGGTCGCCGGCGCCGCCTTCGGTGGCCGTTTCGTGGTGCTCGGCGGCGAGCACCCGGGCGAGCGGTTCGTCGACACCGAGGTCGATGCCTACGACCCGCGGACCCGCCGCTGGTCCCGGCTGCCGGACCTCCCGGCCGGTCGGCAGGGCATCGGTGCCGCGGTCGTCGACGACCGGCTGTACGTGCCGGGCGGCGGTCCCACCGGCGGCGGGTCCCGGCAGAGCAGCAGCCTGCTGGTCCTCCGGTAGCGCCGTACCGGGTCAGCCGAGGGCGACCGTCACCGCAGCGCCGGTCCTGGTGCGCACCTCGTCGACGGTCACCCCGGGCGCCAGCTCGCGCAACACCAGGCCGTCGGCGGTGACGTCCAGCACCGCCAGGTCGGTGATGATGCGCTCCACGACGCCGCGGCCGGTGTAGGGCAGCGAGCACTCCTCGACGATCTTGTGGGAGCCGTCCTTCGCGACGTGCTCCATGAGGACGATGACCCGCTTGGCACCGTGCACCAGGTCCATCGCGCCACCCATGCCCTTGACGAGCTTGCCCGGGACCATCCAGTTCGCCAGGTCACCGCGGGCGGAGACCTGCATGGCGCCGAGGATCGCGGCGTCGACGTGCCCGCCGCGGATCATCGCGAACGACAGCGAGGAGTCGAAGAACGACGCCCCGGGCAGGGTCGTCACGGTCTCCTTGCCGGCGTTGACGAGGTCGGGGTCAACCTCCTCCTCGTACGGGTAGCGGCCGACGCCCAAAATGCCGTTCTCGCTCTGCAGCACCAGGTGCACGCCGGCCGGCACCTGGTTGGGCACCAGCGTCGGCAGCCCGATGCCGAGGTTGACGTACTCGCCGTCGTTGAGCTCCTGCGCCGCCCGGGCCGCCATCTGTTCGCGCGTCCACGCCATCAGGGCGCTCCTGTCTTTTCCGGGCGCACGCTGACGGTGCGCTTCTCGATCCGCTTGTCCACGGCCTGCTCGGGGGTGAGCTCGACCACCCGCTGCACGAACACGCCCGGCAGCTGCACGTCGTCCGGGTGGATCTCGCCGGGCTCGACGACCCGCTCGGCCTCGAGCACGGTCACCTTTCCCGCCATCGCCGCCGCCGGGTTGAAGTTGCGGGCCGCGGCGTGGAAGACCGCGTTGCCGTGCCGGTCCGCGACGGCGGCGCGCACGAAGGCGAAGTCGGTGACGATGCCCTCCTCCAGGACGAACTCGCGGCGCCGCCCGCCGAGGTCGAACTCGCGCACCTCCTTGGCCGGCGAGGCCACGACGACGCGGCCCTCGGCGTCGTGGCGCCACGGCAGCCCGCCCTCGGCGACCAGGGTGCCGACCCCGGTCGGGGTGAAGAACGCCGCGATCCCGGCGCCGCCGGCCCGCAGCCGCTCGGCCAGGGTGCCCTGCGGGGTGAGCTCCACCTGGACCTCGCCGTTGAGGAACTGCCGGGCGAACTCCTTGTTCTCGCCGATGTAGGAGGCGATCACCCGGTCGATGCGCCCGGCGGAAAGCAGCACCCCGAGCCCGGCCCCGTCGACGCCGCAGTTGTTCGACACGATGGTGAGCCCGCTCGCACCCTGCTCCAGCAGCGCCGCGATGGTCACCCACGGGATGCCCGACAGGCCGAAGCCCCCGACCGCGATGCTGGCGCCGTCCCCGACGTCGGCGACCGCCTCGGCGGCGCTCGACACAACCTTGTCCATTAGTTCTCCTTCACACTGAGCACGGCGGGGGGCACGGCGTCGACGGACGGCGCCTCGGACTCCCCCCGGACGATGAACCCGACCCCGGCGAGGACGAGGGCGCCACCGAGCACGACGGCGCGGGTCGGTGACTGGTCGAGCACCAACCAGGCCAGGGCCACCGCCACCACCGGGTTGACGTAGGCGAACGTCGACACCAGCGACAGCGACGCGACCGACAGCAGCCAGGCGTAGGCGGCGTACGCCAGGACCGTCGGGATCAGCACCAGGTAGCCGAACGCCAGCCAGGTGCCGGCCGAGAAGTGGGTGAGGTCGGCCACCGACAGCCGCTCCCCCGCCAGCACCCCGGCGAGGGTCATGCCCAGCGAGGCACCGGCCACCGTGTAGGTGGCCATCACCAACGGGTTCGACGGCGTCGCCACCCGGGTCGGCACCCAGGCGAACAGCGCCCACGCGCCGCTGCCGAGCACGACGACGGCCGACCACAGCACGGCCTCAGCCGGGGACGCGTCCTGGGCGCCCGAGGCACCGGGTGCCAGCAGCAGGCACAGGCCCAGCAGGCCGAGGGCGGCGCCTGCCAGGGTGCGGCGCGACCGGCGCTCGCCCTCCAGCAGCCGGATCAGCTCAACCCACATCGGGACCGAGGCGGCGAGCAGCGCGACGGTGCCGGACGGCAGGTGCCGCAGCGCCAGCACCACCGGCACCGTCATCCCGGCGATCATGCCGGCGCCCACGACGACGGCGGCTGTGCGCTCGCGCGCCGGCACGCCGAGGCCGGACGGGCGCCGGGTGAGGGTCAGCAGGAGCGCCAGCAGCAGGGCGGCCAGGCCGAAGCGGAGGCCGTTGGCGGTGAGGGTCGGCATCCGCTCGCCGATCTCGGCGAGCACCAGGAACAGCGATCCCCAGGCGAGGTAGAGCACGGACAGGGCAAGGGCGACGTTGCCCCTGGTGGGCTTCAGGACGTTCCTTCCAGCGGGGGAACGGACAGCGGCCCACGCCCTGATGGGGGTCAGGACGTGGACCGCCGCCGGTCACGGGGAACTCAGATCGACGACGCGCGGGTTCCCGACCTCGGCAGCCGACGCCGGCAGGCCGTTGCTCTCGAGGATCGAGGCCAGCTTGCCGTTGTCGCGCAGGCCCTTGAGGCTGGCGTTGACGGCCGTCGCGAGCTCGGCGTTCTTCGGGTTCAGCAGGAAGCTGGTCTGGGTCGGGTTGAGGGTGGCCGGCATGCGCGGGTCCTTCTCCAGCACCTTCACCTGGTAGTCGGTGCCCTTGGTCGCCTGGGCAGCCGCGCCGTAGCCGTCGAGCCCGATGTCGAGACGGCCGGCCTTGACGTCCTGGAACAGGTTGACCGAGTCGGCGTAGGTGCGCGCCTTGTTGCCGGCGAGCTTCTTCATCTCCTCCACCCAGAGGTAGCCCTCGACGGTGCCGACGCGCTTGCCCAGCAGGCCGTCAACGGTCGAGATGCCCTCCTTGGACTCCACCGCGAGCTGGTCGAGGTAGACCGGGTCGCTCAACGTGACGACCTTGGCGCGCTTCTCGGTGCGGTAGAAGCCCCCGATGGCCACGTCGGCGCGACCGGTGCTCACGGCCGGCACGGCGGTGGCGTAGGTGTACGGCGCGAACTCGAGGGTCAGGCACTCCGCCGTCGCAAACTCCTTCAGCAGCTCGCTGTCGATGCCGGCCAGCTTGCCGTCCTTGGAGTACGAGTACGGCGGCGTGTCGGTCAGGGCGACGGTCAGGACGCCCTTCTTGACGGTGCTGAACGTGTGCGCCGGCTTGCAGTCGGAGGACCCCGCGCTGGTGGACGAGGAGTCGGAGGAGCCGCACGCGGTGAGTGCGAACAGGACGCCGAGCCCAGCGATGGCGGCGGGAATGCGGTGGCGGATCACAGATCTCCTTGAGGTGAGGGCACGGCAGCCGAACGGCCGCCGCTGGTGAGCGGGCCGGGCGGCGCTAGAGGTGCCGACCCATGCGGCGTTCGAGCAGCCGGGTGATCGACCCGGCCGGCAGGACGACGGCGAGGTAGACGAGGCCGGCCAGGACCAGCACGTCGAGGTAGCGGAAGGTGGCGGCGCCGATCGAGTACGCCTGGCCCAGCAGCTCCGGCACCGCGATGGTGAAGGTGAGCGACGTGGCCTGGAAGATCTGGATCGAGAAGCCGAGCAGCGCCGGGATGGCTACCCGGACGCCCTGCGGGATGACGACGTACCGCAGGCTGTCGCGGTGCGACATGCCGAGCGCGGCAGCCGCCTCCACCTCACCGGCCGGCACGGCCTGCAGCCCGGCGCGCAGGATCTCGCTGGTGTACGCCGCGGTCGTGAGAGCCAGCGCCGCGGTGGCTGCCAGGAACGGACCGAACGTCAGCCCGGCCGACGGCAGCCCGAAGTAGACGAGCTGCAGCACCACCAGCGCGGGCATGCCCCGGCCGATCTCGACGAGCACGATCGCGACGGCCTTCACCACCCGCGAGCGGCCCGACATCAGCAGGGCCAGCAGCAGGCCGCCGGGGATCCCGATGGCGAGGCTGCCGCCGGTCAGCTGGAGGCTGGTCCAGAGCCCGTCGAGCAGCGCCGGGGTCCACTCGACCCAGGACGAGAGCAGCGAGTCGTTCATCGGGCCACCCGCGCACGCAGCTTGGCGTCCATGGTCCGGGACAGCCAGGCCAGCGGGCCGCTGAGGACGATGTAGACCAGCGCCGCCAGCAGGAACGGCGTCAGCCCGGAGCTGGTCGAGCGGGCGTCCTGGCTGGCGCGGGCCATGATGTCGGTCACGCCGATCGTGGAGACCACGGAGGAGTCCTTCAGCAGCCCGATCGCGTACGTCGTGGCCCCCGGCAGCGCGACCCGGAAGGCCTGTGGCCCGATGACCCGCGTCATGGCGTCGGCCCGGCCCATGCCGAGCGCGGACGCGGCCTCCCACTGGCCCTTGTGCACCGCCGTCAGCCCACCGCGGTAGATCTCCGCGAGGTAGCCGGCGGAGATCAGGCCCAGGCCGAGGACGGCCGCCTGGAACGGGCCGAGGCGCAGCACCTTGTCGCCGAGGCCGAAGAAGATGATGAACAGCCACACGATCGGCGGGATGCCGCGCAGCACGTCGATCGCCAGACGTGCGGCCCAGCGCAGCGGCGCGACCCGGGAGCGCCGGGCGGCCGCCAACGGCACCGCCAGGACGGCACCGATGGCCAGCGCCGCCAGCATCACGGCCAGTGTCCAGGGGACACCGAGCAGCACGGCGTGCAGGTGCGACATCAGCGGTCCATCACCGCGCGCAGGAACTTCTTCGTGCGCTCGACGGTGGGGGCGGTGAGCACGACGCTCGGCGGCCCCTGCTCGATGATGGCCCCGTCGGCCATGACGACGACCCGGTCCGCCACGTCGGCGGCGAACTGGATCTCGTGCGTGACCACGACCATCGTCATGCCGTCGGCGGCCAGCTCGCGCATGACGGCGAGCACCTCGAGGCCGAGCTCGGGGTCGAGGGCCGAGGTGGGCTCGTCGAACAGCATCACCTGCGGGTCCAGGGCCAGCGCACGGGCGATCGCCACCCGCTGCTGCTGGCCGCCGGAGCAGCGCGACGGGTACGACGCGCCCTTGTCCGCCAGGCCGACCCGCTCCAGCAGCTGCAGCGACCGGGCGTCGGCCTCCTTGCGGCTGCGGCCCAGTACCCGCTCCTGCGGCAGCGAGATGTTGCGCAGCACGGTCAGGTGCGGGAACAGGTTGAACGACTGGAAGACCATGCCGACGCCACGGCGGAGCTTCGCGAGCTCGGCGGCGGACACGCCGCCCTGGGGCTCGACGGCCTGGCCGAGCACCTCGATGCGGCCGGCCTCCGGGCGTTCGAGCAGGTTGATGCAGCGCAGCAGCGTGCTCTTGCCGGAGCCGCTCGGGCCGATGATGGCGACCACTTCCCCGGCCGGCACCTCCAGCGAGACGTCCCGCACCGCGACGTGGTCGCCGAACTCCTTGCGGATGCCGCGCAGCGACACCACGGAGGTGCCCGTCGTGAGGGTCATGCCGACATCTCCAGGGCGTCGAGGACTGCGTCGTGAACTGCGTCGACGTCGGCGTCGTCCATCGCCGTCGACAGGGCCATCAGCCCGTTGGTGCCGACGAGGACACCGCGCTCGTACAGCCGCCACCACGCCGGCTCGGCGTCGGCGAGCAGCAGCCGGACCAGCGAGCCGGAGCCGCTGACCTTGACGCCGCGCTCCTGCAGCCGGGTGCGCAGCCCGTCGCCGCGCGCGTTGAGGGCGTCCAGCGCCGCCTGGTTGAACATCCGCAGGGCGGCCGCGCCGGTCCGCATCGTGACCGGGTTGGCGCTGAAGGTGCCGCCCCAGCTGACGGTGCCCTGCCCGAGCGGGCTGAAGGCGTCCAGCACCTCGCGCCGGCCGCCGACGCCGCCGGCCGGGAAGCCGCCACCGATGATCTTGCCGACGGTGGTCATGTCCGGCACCACGCCGTACTGCCGCTGCAGGCCGCCCAGCCCCAGCCGGAGCGTGATGACCTCGTCGATGACGAGCAGCGCGCCGTGCTTGGTCGTCTCCGCGCGCACCAGGTCGACGAAGGGCTGCGCGGCCGGGCGCAGCCCGGCTCGGTTCGGCATCAGGTCGATGAGGACGGCGGCCACGGTCGAGCCGTGCAGCCGCATGGCCTCCCGGAACGCCGGCTCGTCGCCCTGCGGCAGCGTCAGCACGCTGTCCTTGACGTCGCCCGGCACGCCGGGGGCGGACACGTCGACCACGGCGTCGTAGGTGCCGTGGTAGCTGCCGGAGAACCGCACGATGAGGTCGCGGCCGGTGTAGGCGCGGGCACCGCGCACCGCCATCATCACGGCCTCGGTCCCGGAGTTGCAGAACCGCCAGCTCGGCAGCCCGGTCCGGTCCCGCAGCAGCTCGGCGAACGCGACCTCGGACTCGGTCGGCAGGCCGAACGCGGAGCCCTCGGCGACCGCGGCCTGGGCGACCGAGACCAGCTCGGGGTGCGCATGGCCGTGCAGCAGCGCCGTGTAGTTGTTGTTGCAGTCGATGACCTCGTGGCCCTGGGCGTCGACGACCCGGCAGCCGACACCCTTCACGGCGTACGGCGGGTGCGGGCTGACGAACAGGGTGCTGCGGGTGTTGCCGCCCGGCATCACCTGCCGCGCCCGGTCACGCAGTGCGGTCATGGCGTACCGGCCACGGTGCGGCTCTGCTCGCGCATGAAGCCGGGCAGGTACCAGGGGCCGAGGCCGCCCTTGCCGGAGGACCCGCTGGCCTTCCAGCCGCAGAAGGACTGGATCCCCGGCCAGGCACCGGTGGTGGCGCCGGCCCGACGGTTCACGTAGACGACGCCGGCCTCGATCTCGTCGAGGAACTGCTCGGTCTCGCTCTCGTTGCCGGTGAAGATGCCGGCGGACAGCCCGTAGTCGCTGGCGTTCGCCTCGCGGAGGGCGGCGTCGAAGTCGTCGACGGCGATGACGGTCAGGAACGGCGCGAACAGCTCCTCCCGGGTCAGCGGGTGGCCGGCCGGCAGGTCGGTGACGACGATCGGCGAGAAGAACAGCGGGCCGAGCTCGTCGACCCGGCCACCGGTGACGACGCGGCCGTCGCGGTGCGCCGTCGCCAGCGCCTGCTCGACCCGCGCCGCGATGGCACCGTCGATGACCGGGCCCAGGCCGGTGCGGGGATCGGACGGGTCACCCACGACGAGCTTGGCGCACTCCGCGGCCAGCCGCTCCAGCAGCTGGTCGGCGACGCGGCGGTCGACGATGACGCGCCGGCAGGCGCTGCACTTCTGGCCCGACAGCCCGAACGCGGACCGGGCGATGCCCACCGCGGCGGCGTCCAGGTCGGCCGTGTCGGTGACGATGGCCGGGTTCTGGCCACCCATCTCAGCGAGCACCGGACGCGCCCACGGCCCGTCGCTGAGGGTCCGCACCAGCTGCCAGCCGACCGCCGCCGAGCCGGTGAAGGCGACGCCGTCGATGGCCGCCTCGGCCAGCGCGGCACCGGTGGTCGCGCCGCCGTGCACGATGTTGAGGACGCCGGCGGGCAGGGCCGCGGCGAGGATCTCCATGGCGATCGCGGTGGAGCGCGGGGTCTTGTCGGACGGCTTCACGACGACGGTGTTGCCGGTGACCAGGGCGGCCGCGGTCATGTTGACCGCCAGGGCGACCGGGAAGTTGAACGGCGTGATGACGCCGAAGACGCCGTATGGCCGGAGCACGTCGGTGTTGACGTCGCCGCCGGCCGGCTTCATCGGCCGGACGAAGCCCTGGTTCAGCTCGGTCTGCGCGCAGTAGTGCTCGACCAGGTCGACCGACTCGTAGACCTCGGCCAGCGCCTCGACCCGGGTCTTGCCGGTCTCCGCCGCGATGACGCCGCCGAGCTCCGCCAGCCGGGCGTTGAAGCCCTCCTTGGCGGCCCGCAGCAGCGACACCCGCTCGGCGAAGCCGGTCCGGCGCCAGTCGCGGGCGGCCGCGCGGGCGGCGCTGACCGCCTCCTGCACGAGGTCGGCGTCCGCGGTGCGGGCCGACGACACGACGCGCCCGGCCGCGCACGGGTCGACCCGCTCGAAGACCTCCCCGCGCTCGACGGGCTGCCCGGCGATCAGGTGCCGGAGGACCCCGGCCGGGTTGCGGCGCGCATCGGCCAGGGCGGCCTCGAACTGCTCGTCGAGCTCGCTGTCGCCGAGCGCGGTGGAGCCGTAGTTCAGCTGGGAGGACAAGGTCAGACCCTTTCGGTGCGCGCGGCGGCGAAGCGGTTGGGGCTCCAGTCGACGGCGTCGCTGAAGGTGCGGTCGGAGGTCCCGAGGGCGGCCTCGGCGGCCATGCGGCCGACAGCGGGGGCGAGCTGGATGCCGTTGCCGCCGGTGCCGAGCGCGCAGATGACGGTACGGGCGTTGGGGTGGGCGCCGACGATGGGGCGCTGGTCCGGCGTCATCGGGTAGATGCCGGTCCAGCTGCGGCCGATGCCGGCGTCGTCGCAGTCGTTGAGCCGCTCGGCGAGCAGCCCGGACAGCTCGTCGACGAAGGCCTCCGAGACCCGGCCCAGCGCGATGTCCGGCGAGACGGCGTCGAAGATCGGCTCCTCGGTGTGCAGGCCGGCGATCAGCTGGTCCGGCCGCTCGGACCGGAAGTAGACGCCGGTCTGGCCGGAGCCCGGCACGTAGTCCATGACGAAGGGCAGCGGCTCGGCGATCGGCCGGCCGAGCTCTACGGTCAGGGCGCCGTGCAGCTGCGGCTCGAGCGGCACCGGGCAGCCGAGCAGGTCGCCGACGACGCCGGCCCAGGGGCCACCGGCGTTCACGACGATGTCGGCCTCGACGGTGCCCGTGGCGGTGTGCAGCAGCCAGCTGCCCTCGGCCTTCTGCTCGGCCTGCGTCACGCGCGAGTTCAGGAGCACCCGGCCGCCGCGCTCCTTCACCAGGCGGGTCGCCAGGGTGCAGAACTCGTGGCCGTCGATGTAGCCGTCCGACGGGCCGTAGAGGCCACCGACGCGGTCGGCGACGACCAGGTGCGGCCAGCGCGCGACGATCTCCTCCGGCGACAGCACGACGGCGTCGGTGACGCCCGCGTCCTGCTGGCGCTGCACGGAGAGCGCGTAGCTCTCGAGGTCCTGGGCCGAGCTCGCGAGCCGCAGGTAACCGCCGTGCACGAAGCTCAGCCCGTGGTCGCGCTCGACGGCGTCGTAGTACCGCCGGCCGAAGGCCCGGACCTCGATGTCGGGCGCCGCGACGTACTGCGTCTCGACCATCCCGACCGAACGGCCCGAGGAGCCGCTGCCGGGGTGCGAGGCCTCGAGGACGACGACGTCGCTGGCGCCATGGGCGAGCAGCTCGGACGCAGTCGCGAGGCCGGACACACCCGCCCCGATCACGGCGATCCGGACATCCTGCAAGGTCATGGCTCCCGTCAGAAACGACCGTGAGCCGGGTCACAGTCGCGATGAAGGCGGAAACCTACAGGACTGAAGTTTTAGCCGTCAACCGACGGGTACCGGTGGTCGTTCAGCCTTCGGGAGCAAGCAGGACAAGCGCCCACCCCTGGCCGCAGAGCGGGTACGACGCGGTGGCCGGCGACTGCGTGGCGGCGGCCTGCGCGCGCGAGGTCAGGGGCAGCCCGGTCGTCAGCTCGGGCGCCGTCGAGGCCACGATCCGCTGCTCGGCGTTGACGACGGCGGCGTCCACGTCCAGCCGCTGCAGCTCCTGGGACAGGTCGGCGACGAACTGCGGGATCGCCACGTCGAGGGCGACGACGCCGACGACCTCGCCCTTCACCGTCAGCGGGACGGCGGCGGTGATGGTCAGGTCGTCCAGCCCCCACGCGTCGATGTACGGCCCGGTCAGCGCCGGCCGGCCGGTGCGCTGCGGGACCGAGAACCACGGCGCGACCCGGAAGTCGTAGAAGGCGTCCGAGGCCGGATTGAGGTTGTGCCGCTTCTCGCTCACGACCTCGTTGCGGCGGACCCACCAGACCATGGACAGCTGCCGGCTGGCGGCCGGACCCGCGTCCACCAGGGCGCCGGTGCCGGCGATGTGGCCGCTGGACTGGCCGGACAGGAGCTGCGCGGCGAGCGGGCGGAACGCTCCCCGCAGGTACTCGGTGAGCTCCTCGGAGGTGCGCTGCTCGACGTCGACCTCGTCGGCGGCCAGGGCCTGCTCGAGCCCGACCTGCGCCCGCTCCAAGGCGTCGTACAAGGCCTGGACGTGCGCCTCCAGGGAGGAGACGACCTGCCCGGTCGTGTCCTGGTCGGCCATCACTTCGCCACCTTCCCGGTCCGCCCCCGCGTGCCCGGCCGTCGCGGGCCCGCTCGTAGCTGCAGCAGCCGCCGACCGGTCTCGTCGGCGATCTCCCAGGCCAGTCGACGGGCCTGGTCCGCGGCACCGCTGCGCACCAGCTCCGCCACCTCGCGCAGCCCGGCGCCGACGTCCTTGCGGACCTGCGGCGCCTCGTAGACCAGCGGCAGCACCGGGGCGTAGGCGACCTGCAGGTTGATGGCCGCGGTGCTGAGCCGGCGGGACTGCGCGGCCGCGGCCAGCTCGATGTGGAAGCGGGTGTCGTGGCGGCGGGCGGTGGCCTCGTCCGGCGCGGTGCCGAGGTCGTCGGCCAGCGCGGCCAGGGTCTGCACGTTCTCGTCCGACGCGCGCTCGGCGGCGAAGTACGCCGAGCTGCCGGCGATGGTGGCCCGCCAGTCGGAGCTGTCGCGCAGGTCGCCGGGCGACATGGACCGCAGGATGGCCAGCCCGTGGCTGACGTGCAGGCTGTCGGGCACCCGGATGAAGCTGCCGCCGGCCCGGCCCCTGCGGGTCTCCACGATGCCCTCGTCGCGCAGGATGGCCAGCGCCTCCCGCAAGGTGCCCGGGGCGACGTTGAACTGGGCCGCCAGCTCGACCTCGTTGGGCAGCTGGTTGCCGTCCGCCAGGACGCCCAGCGTCACGGCGGTGCGCAGCCGGTTCACCACCGTCTCGGTGCGCCCCTCGGCGTCGAGCGGCGCGAACAGCACGTCTCGGGTCAGCGTCGACAGGACGTCGGTCACCAAGCGCGCCTCGCAGACCTCGGGTCGTGATGAGCCAGCGCCACGCTAGCGCGGGCCGCGGTTACAGTCCGCGAGGTGACAGACAGGGCTTTCGGCGCCGTCACGGTGCTGACCGGCGCCGACCGGGGTCGTTACCCCTCAGGCAACTCGCTGCTCGTGGCCGGCCCCGAGCAGCGCGTCCTCATCGACCCGTCCCTCGCGGTGCACGAGCGCGGTGGCTCCCCCGAGCCGGTCGACCTGGTGCTGCTCAGCCACGCCCACGAGGACCACCTGGCCGGGTTGCACCTGTTCCCCGACGTCCCGGTGCTGGCGCACCCTGGTGATGTCGAGCGGGTCCGCAGCACCGACGCGCTGCTCGACGGCTACGGGCTCGACCCGGAGGCGGCGGCGGTCTTCGCGCGCGAGCTGGTGGACGACTTCCACATCGCGGGGCGGCCGGATGCCGGCACCTTCACCGACGGCGCGTGCTTCGACCTCGGCGGCGGCCGCACCGTCACGGTGCTGCACCTCCCGGGGCACACGGCCGGCCACTGCGGCCTGCTCGTCGAGCCGGAGGGCTTCTTCTTCCTCGGCGACATCGACCTGAGCGCCTTCGGCCCCTACTACGGCGACACCTCCAGCAGCCTCGAGGACTTCGCCGCGTCGATGGCGCGCTGCCGCGAGGTCGACGCCCGCTGGTTCGCCACCTTCCACCACAAGGGCGTCGTCGAGGGCCGGGCGAAGTTCCTCGCCGAGCTGGACGCGTTCGAGACCGTCGTACGTCGGAGGGACGAGGCGATGCTCGGCTTCCTCGCCGAGCCGCGCTCGCTCGCCGAGATGGTGGCGCACCGGTTCGTCTACCGGCCGCACGTCGACCTGCCGTTCGTCGCGGCCGTGGAGCGCCGGACCGCGGAGCTGCACCTTGGGCGGCTGCTGGCGCGGGGCCAGGTCGAGGCGACCGACGACGGCCGCTACTGCACCACCTAGCGGTATACCTTCAAGATTAGAGTATTTATGCTGTTGGGCAAAGCACCCCGAGCCGCAGGAGGAACCGCCGCATGACTGACGTCTACCTGGTCGACGGCGTCCGGACCCCGACCGGCCGGTACGGCGGGGCGCTGGCCAAGGTCCGGGCCGACGACCTGGCCGCCCAGGTGCTGCGCGACGTCATCACCCGGGCCGGGGTGCCCGACGACGCCGTCGACGAGGTCATCTTCGGCGCGGCCAACCAGTCCGGCGACGACAACCGCAACGTGGCCCGGATGGCGGTGCTGCTGGCGGGGCTGCCGCTCGGCGTCCCCGGTTACACCGTCAACCGGCTGTGCGCCTCCGGCCTGCAGGCGATCGCCAGCGCCGCCCAGTCGATCCGCGCCGGCGAGAACGACCTCGTGGTCGCCGGCGGCGTCGAGTCGATGACCCGCGCGCCCTGGGTGATGGCCAAGCCCGGCACCCCGTGGGCCAAGCCGGGCGCGGTGTTCGACACCGCGCTGGGCTGGCGCTTCGTCAACCCCAGGCACGACCCCGAGCACACCATCACCCTCGGCGAGACCGCCGAGCGGGTCGGCCGGCTCGACGGCATCACCCGCGCGGACTCCGACGCCTGGGGCCTGCGGTCGCAGGAGCGCGCCGCGAAGGCGGTCGCCGACGGCCGGTTCACCGCCGAGATCACGCCGGTCGGTGACCTCACCGCCGACGAGACGCCCCGCGCCACCACCCTGGACAAGCTGGCGGCGCTCAAGCCGTCGTTCACCGCGGACGGCATCGTCACCGCCGGCACCGCCTCGCCGCTGTCGGACGGCGCCAGCGCCGTCGTGGTCGCCTCCGGCGACGCGGTACGACGGCTCGGGCTGACGCCGCGGGCCCGCGTGGTCACCGCGGCCGCCGCCGGCGTGGAGCCGCACCTGATGGGGCTGGGCCCGGTGCCGGCCACCGAGAAGGCACTCGCCCGGGCCGGCTGGTCCTCGGTCGAGGCGGTCGAGCTCAACGAGGCCTTCGCCACCCAGGTGCTCGCCAGCATCCGGCGGCTCGGGCTGGACGAGCAGATCGTGAACGCCGACGGCGGCGCGATCGCGCTGGGCCACCCGCTCGGCTCCAGCGGCTGCCGGCTGGTCGTCACGCTGCTCGGCCGGCTGGAGCGCGAGGGCGTCGGCCGCGGCCTGGCCACCATGTGCGTCGGCGTCGGCCAGGGCGCCGCCCTGCTCGTCGAGAAGGTCTAGGACCTCAGAGCTCGGCCTGGAACATCCAGCTGGCCTTCTCCAGGTCGGCGATGATGTCGATGTACAGGCCCTGCGTCACCGGGTCGGCCTGCGCGGTGGCGTCCATCCGCTCCCGGAAGCGCGCCACCATCGGCTGCAGCCGGTCCGCGACGTAGCCGACCACCTTGTCGACCGGCAGGTAGCCCTGCTCCAGCGGCTCCACCTGGGACAGCCGGGCGAGCGCCTCGGTCTGGCCGTTCGGCGGGACGCCGATCGCCACCGAGCGCTCGGCCACCGTGTCGGAGTGCAGCCGGGCCAGGTCGACGATCTCGTCGAGGGCCAGGTGGATGCTGCGGAAGTTGCGCCCGATCAGGTTCCAGTGCGCCTGCTTGCCGACCAGCGACAGCTCGATGAGGTCGACCAGCGCGGCCTGGAGGGTGTCGCCGGTGACCTGGCGGTCAGCGTCGCTCAGCGGGCTCTTGACGGTGCTCATGTGCGTACCTCTCCGGGTGTCGTCCCCCCGGGCGGTCGCCCGGGTGCGTCAGCCCGGCCAGCCCAGCCCTGCGCCGGCCCCGGACGGCTGCTCGGGCACGTCGGCGCGGGAGGCCACTCCGGCGCTGGCACGACCGTCGGTGGTGGGGGCGGCGAGCGGGCCGGCCAAGCCCCGCACCACCACCCCTGCCCCTGCCGCTGCCGACTCATTCCCGAGCGGCCACAGGATCTGCGACGCGCACCAGCGCAGCACCAGCTCCACCTCGGCGGGCCCGCTGGGCGCACCGCCGGCGGTCAGCACCGCGGCCACACCGTCCCGGGCCAGCTGCCAGCCGCGGCCGTCGGCGGGCGTCATGAGCGGGGCCAGCAG
>JAOPVD010000102.1 GCA_025966295.1 Frankiales bacterium
GGCCGGGGTGGCCTGGCGGTTGACGGCGCCGGCGCGGGACCGGGCCGGGGCCTTGCGCGCCCGGGGGCTGTCGGTCTTGCGACCGCGGGCCAGCTCCTCGAGGTCGGCCGGGCCGAGGGTCGCGAGCTCGGCGGGCGTGAGGACCGGCGGCTTGGTCGACAGCGGGCGGCGGCCGTTGCCGGTCGGGTGCTGGCGCTGGGCGCGCTTCTTGACCGGGGCGAAGATCTCGGTGAGCTCGTCGCGGGTCAGCGTCTCCTTGTCGAGCAGGCGCAGCACCAGGTCGTCGAGGACGTCGCGGTACTCGACGAGGATCTCCCACGCCTCGTGGTGGGCGTTCTCGATGAGGGTGCGGACCTCGGCGTCGACCTGTGCGGCGACCTCCTCGGAGTAGTCGCGCTGGTGGCCCATGTCGCGGCCGAGGAAGACCTCACCCGACTCCTGGCCGAACTTCACCGCACCGAGCCGCTCGCTCATGCCGTACTGCGTGACCATCGCGCGGGCGGTGGCGGTGGCCTTCTCGATGTCGTTGGACGCACCCGTGGTCGGGTCGTGGAAGACCAGCTCCTCGGCGGCGCGGCCGCCCATGGCGAAGGCGAGCATGTCGAGCAGCTCGGCCCGCGACTGCGAGTACTTGTCCTCGGTCGGCAGCACCATCGTGTAGCCGAGGGCGCGCCCGCGCGGCAGGATCGTCAGCTTGTGCACCGGGTCGGTGTTGGGCAGCGCGTGCGCCACCAGGGCGTGGCCGCCCTCGTGGTAGGCCGTGACCTTCTTCTCCCGGTCGTTCATCAGCCGGGTCTTGCGCTGCGGACCGGCCATTACCCGGTCGATGGACTCCTCGAGGATCGCGAGGGTGATCTGCTTCCCGCCGGTGCGGGCGGTCAGCAGGGCGGCCTCGTTGACCACGTTGGCCAGGTCGGCACCGGTGAAGCCGGGGGTGCGGCGGGCGATGACCTGCAGGTCGACGCCGACCTCGATCGGCTTGCCCTTGGCGTGCACCTCGAGGATCTGGCGACGGCCCTGCATGTCCGGCCGGTCGACCGCGATCTGCCGGTCGAAGCGGCCCGGGCGCAGCAGCGCCGGGTCCAGGATGTCGGGGCGGTTGGTGGCGGCGATCATGATGACGCCGCCCTTGACGTCGAAGCCGTCCATCTCGACCAGCATCTGGTTGAGGGTCTGCTCGCGCTCGTCGTGCCCGCCGCCCAGACCGGCGCCGCGGTGCCGGCCGACGGCGTCGATCTCGTCGACGAAGATGATCGCGGGGGCGTTGGCCTTGGCCTGCTCGAACAGGTCACGGACGCGGGACGCACCGACACCGACGAACATCTCGACGAAGTCCGAGCCGGAGATCGAGTAGAACGGCACCCCGGCCTCGCCGGCGACGGCGCGGGCGAGCAGGGTCTTGCCGGTCCCGGGCGGGCCGTACAGCAGCACGCCCTTGGGGATCTTGGCGCCGATGGCCTGGAACTTGCCCGGGCTCTCGAGGAACTCCTTGATCTCCTGGAGCTCCTCGATGGCCTCGTCGGCCCCGGCGACGTCGGCGAACGTCGTCTTCGGGGTGTCCTTGCTGACGAGCTTGGCCTTGCTCTTGCCGAACTGCATGACGCGCGAGCCGCCGCCCTGCATCTGGTTCATGAAGAAGAACAGCAGGCCGAGGATGATCAGGAAGGGCAGGAACGACAGCAGCAGGCTCACAAGGACGTTCTCGTGGCTGACCGTGACGTCGTAGTGGACCTTCGCCTCCTTGAAGGCGGCGGCGAAATCACGGCCCTGGTCGACCAGGAACGACGCCTGCAGCTTCTCGCCGGGCGTCCCGTCCGGCTTCTTCAGCTGGATCTTGACCAGCTGCTCCTTGTCGAGCAGCTTGTTCGCCTTGGCGTTGTCCACGACGTCGCCGGCCTGGATGTGCTGCAGCACCGTGGCGGTGTTGGAGGTCTTGTAGCCCCCGTCGCCGCGCAGTCCGCTGGTGACGGCGACGACCAGGATCAGAGCCAGCACGATGTAGAGCGCAGGGCCACGAGTGAAGCGCTTGAGGTTCATGAACGCGGGGCCGGGCGCCCCGTCCCTCCTGACGAAAGTGTGATCACCGACGGTACACCGGGGACGGGTGCCGCCACAGGTGACAACGGCCCCCCGGGGACCGTCGTTCCGCGATCTGCCTGTGCCCCGTTCAGCCCTCGGAGAACATCCCGCTCCGGGCCCGTCGGGCGGGCCTCAGTCCGCGTAGACCGCGGGCGCCAGCCGGCCCACGAACCGCAGGTCGCGGTAGCGCTCGGCGTAGTCCAGGCCGTAGCCCACGACGAAGTCGTTGGGGATGTCGAAGCCGACGTACTTCACGGGCACGTCCACCTTGGCGGCGTCCGGCTTGCGGAGCAGCGCGCAGACCTCGACGCTCGCCGGCCCGCGGGACCGCATGTTCCGCAGCAGCCAGTTCAGCGTCAGGCCGGAGTCGATGACGTCCTCGACCACCAGCACGTGCTTGTCCGCGATCTCCCGGTCCAGGTCCTTGAGGATCCGCACCACGCCGCTGGACGACGTCGAGGACCCGTAGGAGGAGACCGCCATGAACTCCATCGAGACCGGCGTCTCGAGCGCCCGCGCCAGGTCCGCCATGATCATGACGGCGCCCTTGAGGACGCCGACGAGCAGCAGCTCCTTGCCCCGGTAGTCCTCGTCGATGGCCTTGGCCAGCTCGGCCACCTTGTCCTGGATCTCCTGCTCGGAGATGAGGACCTCGTCGATCTCGTCCGGGACCTTCACGGTGTGAACGCTAGTCGCCCCTCGAGACGGGCCACCCGGCCGCCCCCCGGCAGCGCGACCGGCCCCTGACCCCGCCAGTCCTCAACCAGGGCACGGAGCGCGTCGACGTGCGCCGAGGTGACGGCGACGCCGCTCTGCTGCTCGGCCCACAGCTTGATCGCGCGGGACCGCAGGGCGGCCGGCAGCGCCAGCAGCCGGTGCACATCGTCGTCCGGGCGGGCCAGGGCGTCGAGGGCGTCGGCGTCCTCCCGGAGCAGCCGGGCGGTCCGGGCCAGGCCGTCGACCGGCAGCTCCGCGAGCAGCCGACGGATCCGGACCCGCGTGTACGACGGGTCCTCGTTGTGCGGGTCCTCCCACGGGTCCAGGCCGGCCTCCTGGCAGGCCTGCCGGGTGGTCGCGCGGGCCACGTCGAGCAGCGGGCGGCGGTACCGGCCGCGGACAGCGGCCATCCCGCTCAGCGCCCGGGCACCGGAGCCGCGGACCAGGCCGAGCAGCACCGTCTCGGCCTGGTCGTCCCGGGTGTGGCCGAGCAGCACGGTGCCCTCCACGGTGTCGAGCAGCGCGTACCGCAGCGCGCGCGCCCCGGCCTCCCCCGGCACGGCCTGGCCGGTCAGGACGCGGGCGGTCAGCCCGAGGCCCTGGCACTGGGCGGCCGCCTTGGCGGCCACCTCGTCCGAACCGGCCTGCAGCCGGTGGTCCACAACGACCGCCCCGGCG
>JAOPVD010000111.1 GCA_025966295.1 Frankiales bacterium
GCGGCCGCCCGACTGCCGGTGGCCCGCTGCACCAACCTGGCCCGCACCCTGACGGCGTACAAGGACGCGGGGCTGTTCACGGTCGGGCTCGCGGCGTCCGGCAGCGTCAGCCTGGACGACCTCGAGATCGCCACCAGCCCGCTGGTGATCGTGGTCGGCTCGGAGGGGGAGGGGCTGGGCCGGCTGGTCGAGCAGACCTGCGACGTCACCGTGAGCATCCCGATGAGCGGGATGACCGAGTCGCTGAACGCCGGCATCGCCGCCGCGGTGACGCTGGCCGAGGTGGCCCGCCGGCGGCGGCAACACGCCTGAGCCGAAGGGGTCAACCAGGTCACACTGCGCAGGCGTCACCTTCGCTCGCGTAGGTCGTTGTGACCTGCAACACTGGCTTCCCTACCGGGGGGTAACAGTGAACTGGCGCGGGCGCACTGCCCGTGTCACAGGAGGTCGGCACCCCCGTGCCGACGGACCGAGGAGGCAACGACGCGTGCGTCCGCTCCGTGAGCGCCCCGTCGCCCCCACCCTGACGGTGGTCCCGAACCCGCCTGAGGTCCCGGACGACGCCGACATGCGGGGGCAGGGCGAGATCGCCGCCTCCCTGGCGCAGGAGATCACCGCCGCTGAGTCCCTCGTCGCCGAGCTCGACCGGGACCTGCACGGCGGCGTGGCCCTGCGGGACCGCTGGCGCTCCGCGCAGGAGTGCACCGACGACGAGCTGGTGCTGGCCGCCCGGCACGGCGACGACGCCGCGCTGGCCGAGCTGCTCACCAAGTACCGCGCGTTCGCCCGGGTGAAGGCCCGCTCGTACTTCCTGGTCGGCGCCGACCGCGAGGACATCGTCCAGGAGGGCATGATCGGCCTCTACAAGGCCATCCGGGACTTCAACCCGGACATGCAGAGCAGCTTTCGGGCCTTCGCCGAGCTGTGCGTGACCCGGCAGATCATCACCGCGATCAAGACCGCCACCCGGCAAAAGCACGGCCCGCTCAACAACTACGTGAGCTTCAACCGGCCGGTCGGCGGCGACGACGACGGCGAGCGGGTGCTCGGCGACGTCATCCCGACGGTGGCCATCAGCGACCCCGCCGACCTGGTCATCTCCGCCGAGCGGATCCGGGCCCTGCAGGCGCACTTCGACGAGGTGCTGTCCGACCTCGAGACCGAGGTGCTGCGGCTCTACGTCGAGGGCAAGAGCTACCAGGAGATCGCGGAGCGGCTCCAGCGGCACGTGAAGTCGATCGACAACGCGCTGCAGCGCATCAAGCGCAAACTCGAGGGGCACCTGAAGGCCCGCTCCGCCGCCGACGCCGGCTGACGGGGTCCTGCAGGCCGACGGCCCACCCAGGGGGGGTTGGGCAGGCCGCCGGCGGACTGGGTGCGGCGCAGGCGTCCGTGCCCCCGAGTCGCGCCGTGGTCCTACCCGCGGGCTGACGCCTTACACCCCGTCCTTTTGCCGGCGCTCGGCGAGGCAGGTGGGCTCAGCGGTGCGGGCGCAGTGCCCAGCTGATCGTCATGCGGGAGGTCTCCTGGCCGTCGGCGTCGCGCAGCGTGACCTCGACCGGGAACTGCACGGTCTTGCCGGTCCGCTCCAGCTCGGCCCGCACCGCCGCCGCCGCGCGACCGAGCACCGCCTCGGCCGTGACGGGGCCCTTCGCCAGCCGGGTGTAGGAGATCTCGGCGTGGGCCGCCAGCGGCGTGACGCGCGGCAGCAGGTCCTCGAACGACGCGATGACGACGGCGCCGGAGGCCGACTCGGCCAGGGTGAACAGGGCGCCGGCGTGCGGGCCGCCGACGTGGTTGTGCCACGCCGGGTCGTCGTCGAGCCGCAGCACGGCCCGCTCGGCGTCCAGCTCGAGGTAGACCAGGCGCAGCGTCCGCACGAACGGCACCATGGCCGGCATCAGCTCGCGGATCGCGGTGTAGTCCGTCATGGCCCCAGGTTACCCACGGGTAACCTAGCGGCGCCAGGGGCCGCCGGTGGGCGCCGGGACCGTACGCTGGGCGGCGCACGCCCGGCCGGCGTGGCGCAGTGGTAGCGCAACCGCCTTGTAAGCGGTAGGTCGTCGGTTCGAACCCGACCGCCGGCTCTCGTCTTGACCGGCTGCGTAGCGTCAGAGGCACGTCCGTGCGCCTGAGGAGTCCTCGTGGCAGCCGTCCCGCAGCCGCAAACCGGACGCTGAGGTGCGCACCGTCAGCCTGCCGTCCGGCGAGCCGGTCCCGGTGCTGGGTCAGGGCACCTGGCACCTGGCCGAGGTGCCGGCCCGCTGGAGCGACGAGGTGGCGGCGCTGCGGCTCGGCATCGAGCTGGGCATGACCGTCATCGACACCGCCGAGATGTACGCCGAGGGCCGGGCTGAGGAGCTGGTCGGCGAGGCGGTCGCGGACCGGCGGGACCAGGTGTTCCTGTGCAGCAAGGTGCTGCCGCGCAACGCCACCCGGGCCGGGATGGCCCGGTCCTGCGAGGCCAGCCTGCGCCGGCTGGGCACCGATCGGCTCGACCTGTACCTGCTGCACTGGCGGGGGTCCACGCCGCTGGAGGAGACGCTGGCCGGTTTCCAGGCGCTCGTACGGGACGGCAAGATCCGCTACTGGGGCGTCAGCAACTTCGACCTCGACGACCTGGAGGAGCTGGTCGCGCTGGACGGCGGGGCCGACGTCACCACCGACCAGGTGCTCTACAACATCGCGCACCGCGGCATCGAGTGGGACCTGCTGCCCTGGTGCCGCGACCGTGGGCTGCCGGTGATGGCCTACTCGCCGGTGGACCAGGGCCGCTTCGGCCGGCACGACGTGCTGCGCGACATCGCCCGTCGGCACGGCGTGAGCATCCCGGAGCTGGCGCTGGCCTGGGTGCTGCGCCAGGACGGCGTGCTGGCAGTCCCCCGGACCGGGTCGGTGGCGCATGTGCGCGAGAACCGCGCGGCCGCCGAGCTGCAGCTGACGGCTGCCGAGCTGGTGGAGGTCGACCGGGCGTTCCCCGGGCCGGACGCGCGTCAGCCGCTCGAGGTGCTCTGAGCCGTCTGGTCCTGGCGGTAGAAGTGGGTCAGGGTGGCCTGGCCGTCGTTGTCCACGACGCGGAGCACCGGCTCGGTGGCCTGCAGTTGGGCGATGTCCACCTCACTCGGGTGCCAGATCATGTGCCGCAGGATGACCGGGAAGCGTGGCGTGTCACCGCCGACGCCGATGATGACCACGTCGTCCTTCGGGTCGTAGCTGGCGTAGTTGAACGGCAGCCGCTCCGCCTCGATCTGGTCGCCGAGGGACGGGTCCAGGACCTCCATGGTGATCATCTCGCCGTGGTGGTCCTCCGACAGGGTGTCGAAAAAGCCCTTCCAGCCCGTCCGGTCGATCGTCATCGTGTCCGCCACCACGGCCTCCTGCGCGCAAGGGCGACCGACGCGTCCGAGTCGCCGCAGTCATCGTCCTCCGGCTCGGCCTGCCAGGCATGGCCCTGCAGTGACCAAGTGCGGCCGAAGGAGCAGCCCCCTCAGGCCGTGCGGACCGAGCCTGCGCGACACAGCGCCGTGGCGCTCTTGCCCCGGGCGGCGGGCAGGCGGACGATCCGGGTGAGCCCACGCAGGCACCAGGAGGTCGTCATGCACGCAGTCGTCGGTGACCACATCGCCGTACCCGGGCGGCACGTCGGAGAAGCTGGCCGGGCGGGCCTCGTAGTCGCCGTCAAGGGGGTCGAGGGCGGCCCGCCCTACGTCATCCGCTGGGACGACGGGCACGAGAGCACCTGCTACCCCGGGCCGGAGACGCGGGTGTCGCACGAGGGGCACCTGGACGTCGGTTAGGCCCCGCCGGCGGGCGGGCACCCTTGCCTCAAGGAGGTGGAGCGATGCCCCGACAGGCGTGGAGCGGCAAGCGCGAGCGGCAGTACGAGCACATCAAGGACGGCCTTCTCGAGCGCGGCGAGAAAAAGGACACCGCCGAACAGATCGCGGCCCGCACGGTCAACAAGGAGCGGGCGCGGTCCGGCGAGGCCAAGCAGCGGAGCCGGGCCTCGGTGCAGGACCTCTCGAGCGGCCGGCGCGGGGGCCTGCGGTCCCACACAGGGGCGGGTGGCCGGACCAAGGCGCAGCTGTATGCGGACGCCAAGCGGCAGCAGGTCCCCGGCCGGTCCCGGATGACCAAGGCCGAGCTGGAGAAGGCGCTCTCCTAGAACGTGATGAGGCCGCGGATGTTCTTGCCGTCGCGCATGTCCTGATAGCCCTGGTTGATGTCGTCGAGGCTGTAGGTGTTGGTGATCATCTCGTCGAGCTTGAGCTTGCCGTCCATGTAGAGGGCGAGCAGGCGCGGGATGTCGTAGCGCGGGTTGGCGTTGCCGAAGATGCAGCCGACGAGTTCCTTGCGCTGCATGGCGAACTCGAACAGGTTGAGCTGCACGTCCATCGCCATCATGTTCGCGACCGAGGTGACGACCCCGCGCCCGGCCTTCTTGATCAGGCTCATCAGCGGCGCGATGTGGTGCCCCTCGGCCAGCCCCAGCGCGAGGATCGCCTTGTCGGCCATGGCGCCGTAGGTGATCTCGGAGATCAGCGGCTGCGCCTCCTCCATCGAGGCGGCGGTCTGCGTGGCGCCCAGGGTGAGGGCCTTCTCGCGCTTCCACGCGACCGGGTCGATCGCCACGACCTGGCGGGCGCCGGCCATCGCCGCGCCCTGCACCGCGCTCATCCCGATGCCCCCGAGCCCGATCACCGCGACCGTCTCGCCCGACTGCACGTCGGCGGCATAGGTCGCCGAGCCCCAGCCGGTCGTCACGCCGCAGCCCACGAGCGCCGCCTTGTCGAGCGGGATGTGCTTCTCGATCTTGATGCAGCTGTCCTGCGAGACCACCGTGTACGGCGCGAAGGTGCCGAGCGCGACCATCGTGCCGAGGTCCTTGCCGTCCTTGCTGTGGTGCCGCGAGGTCATGTCGGTGAGCTGCCGGCCGCCGAGCAGGAACGCCCCGAGGTCGCACAGCTGCTGCTTGCCGGTCGAGCACGACGGGCACCGGCCGCAGCTCGGGATGAACCCGAACACGACGTGGTCGCCCACCTCGATGCCCTTCACGCCCGGGCCGACCTCGATGACCTCGCCGGCGCCCTCGTGCCCGCCGATGACGGGGAACTGGTGCAGGCCGAAGGCCTCGGCGATCTCCGGGTCCAGCACCATGTCGCCGGTGACCATGTGCTCGTCCGAGTGGCACAGGCCCGAGGCCGCCAGCTTGACGAGGACCTCGCCCTCCTTGGGCGGGTCGAGCTCGATGTCCTCGACGCTCCAGTCGGTGTGCGGCTCCCACAGGATGGCGGCGCGCGTCTGCATCGATCACTCCCGTCGTCGGTAGAACGTGTTCTTGTGTCCGCAACGTAGCCGCTACGCGGGCGGGTGTCAGCAGCGCATCCGCCGTACAGGGCCCGTGCGGTCTGGCATCCTTCCGGGCGGCTCCTGACAGGGGCCACAGGTGCGCCGTCAACGGTGCCGGCGCCCCGGCCACCAGGAGATCCCGTGCAGTCCGCGCTCGAGAGTGCGCTGCTCCAGTTGGAGAGCGCTGTGTCCGTCCTCGGCCTGGACGAGGGGCTGCACCAGCTCCTCGCCACGCCGCGCCGCTCGCTCGAGGTGGCCGTACCGCTGCGGCGCGACGACGGCACGCTGGAGGTGCTGCAGGGCTACCGGGTGCAGCACAACCTCAGCCGTGGCCCGGCCAAGGGCGGCATCCGGTTCCACCCGCGCACCGACCTCGACGAGGTCCGCGCCCTCGCGATGTGGATGACCTGGAAGTGCGCGCTCATCGGCATCCCGTACGGCGGCGCGAAGGGCGGCGTCGCCGTCGACCCGCGGCGGCTGTCGCGCAACGAGCTGGAGCGGGTCACCCGGCGCTACGCCTCCGAGATCATGCCGATCATCGGACCGGAGAAGGACATCCCGGCGCCGGACGTCGGCACCGACGAGCAGACGATGGCCTGGATCATGGACACCTACTCCATCCACTCGGGCTACACCGTGACCGGCGTCGTGACCGGCAAGCCGGTGTCCCTCGGCGGCTCGCAGGGCCGTGCCGGCGCGACCTCGCGGGGCGTCATGTACGCCGCCTTCTCGGCGCTGCGCGAGGCCGGCGTGGACCACCGCCGGGTCCGGGTCGCGGTCCAGGGCTTCGGCAAGGTCGGCGGCCTGGCGGCGCAGTACCTGCACGACGCGGGCTGCTGCGTCGTCGCGGTCAGCGACGTCGGCGGCGGCATCTACAACCCGCGGGGGCTGGACCCGGCGGCGCTGCTCAAGCACCTCCGGAGCGGGGCGGAGACGGTCGTCGGCTACCCCGGCACCGACACCGTCACCAACAGCGAGCTGCTCGAGCTCGACGTCGACGTGCTCGTGCCGGCCGCACTGGAGGGCGTGCTGCACGAGGGCAACGCGGCAGCCGTGCGGGCCCGTTTCGTGGTCGAGGGCGCCAACGGCCCGACCACGCCGGACGCCGACAAGATCCTCGAGGACAGGGGCGTCGTCGTGGTGCCCGACATCCTGGCCAACTCCGGCGGCGTGGCGGTGTCCTACTTCGAGTGGGTGCAGGACCTGCAGGCCTACTTCTGGTCCGAGGACGAGGTCAACGACCGGCTGAAGGCGCTCATGGAGAGCTCCTACGCCGAGGTCTCGCAGCTGGCGGCCGACAAGGGGCTGTCGCTCCGGACCGCGGCGCAGGTGATCGGCGTCGGCCGGGTCGCCGACGCGCACCGGACCCGTGGCCTGTACCCCTGAGCGTGGTGCGGGGAGGCCGCCGGGGACGCCGCGGGGAGGCCAAGGTGTGCCCGGCGCGCTAGCGGCGGCCGGGAGCGTGCCTGTGCCATGATGGAGACCACGAACAACACGTGTGTAGTTCGCTCGCCCAGGAGGTCCTCATGGACAGCGCAGCCCTCTCCGTGGTCCCCGCGACCGACGGTGACCTGACCGACCGCGAGCGCGACATCCTGTCCTTCGAGCGGCAGTGGTGGAAGTACGCCGGCGCCAAGGAGCAGGCCATCAAGGACCTGTTCGACATGAGCGCCACCCGCTACTACCAGGTGCTCAACGCCCTCATCGACCGGCCCGAGGCCCTGGTGGCCGACCCCATGCTCGTCAAGCGCCTGCGGCGGCTGCGCACCACCCGTCAGCGCACCCGGTCGGCGCGGCGCCTGGGCATGGACGCCTAGCTCCTCGTGACCGGACCGAAGGAGCCCGGCGACGAGGACTGGGGGTTCCCCGAGGTCGATCCCGCCGGACCCACCGCCACCGAGCTGCCCGAGCCCGAGACCGACGTCGTCCACGACACCGGTTCGGACGCCTGGTGGCGCGCGCAGGCCGACGCCCAGCGCCAGGCCGCCGCGGCCGACCCCGTGGTGCCGCCGGCGGGGCCCCCGGAGCCTGCGCCCGTTGCCCCCCCGGAGCTCGTCGAGCCCGAGGTCCTGGTGCCGGAGCCCGGGCCGCTCGACCAGGAGTGGCTGCCGGCGGACCTGCCCGAGCTGCACCGCCACGAGCCGGAGCCTCCGCCCGAGCCCCAGCCGGTCGCGGCCGCCGTCGAGGGGCCGGCCGAGCCCGAAGGCGCCTACGAGCCGTACGAGCCCTACGAGCCGGAGGGCCCGTACGCGCCGGAGGAGCAGCTCCGGGCGGCGCACGAGGCCGAGCGGGTCGGCCCG
>JAOPVD010000148.1 GCA_025966295.1 Frankiales bacterium
CCGGCCGCACGGTGCTGCGGGCCCGCCGCCGGCCGCCCGTGGTGCCGACGGCCCTGGCCGGGCTGGCCGCGCTCGGCACCGCAGCCACGCTGGACCGCGCGTCGCGCAGGCTCGTGTCAGGTGCCGCCCTCTACCGTCTGGCCCTGGCGGCGGCCGTCGTCCGTCGTCTTCGTCGGGGGGAACAGCGTTGAACATCGGCCAAGCGGTCGTCCTGGGTGTGGTGGAGGGACTGACCGAGTTCCTGCCTGTCTCCAGCACCGGTCACCTGCTCATCGCCGAGCGGCTGCTCGGGCTGCCGATGGAGACACAGGAGCAGAAGGACGCGCTCATCGGCTTCACGGCCGTCATCCAGACCGGCGCGATCCTGGCGGCGGTCATCTTCTTCTTCAAGGACATCGCGCTGCTGGTGCGGTCCTTCGTCGGCGGGGTGGCGTCCGCGGACAAGCGGACCGGCCCGGACTTCCGCTTCGCGCTGGCGGTGCTGGTCGGGTGCCTGCCGATCGCGGTCGTCGGGCTGGCGTTCAAGGACCTGATCAGGAGCATGGACTCCCACCTGATCAGCGTCGGGATCGGGCTCATCGTCTTCTCGGCGGTGTTCGTGGTCGCGGAGCGGCGCGGGTCGCAGTCGCGGCAGGAGCGCTCGGTGACGGTCAAGGACGGCCTGATCATCGGGCTCGCCCAGTGCATCGCCCTGGTGCCGGGCGTGTCCCGCTCGGGCGCGACGATCTCAGCCGGGCTGCTGCGGGGCCTGGACCGCGTCTCGGCGACCCGGCTGTCGTTCCTCCTCGGCATCCCGGCGCTGCTCGGCGCCGGTGCGCTGGGGCTGAAGGACGCGACCAACAACACCACCGGCGCCACGGCCACCGCCGTCGCCACCGTCGTGTCGTTCGTGGTGGCCTACGCCTCGATCGCCTTCCTGCTCCGCTTCGTGGCCGGCCACAAGATCACCGCGTTCGTGCCCTACCGGTTGCTCGTCGGGACCGGCGTCGTGGTCTACGTGCTCGTGCACGGCTGACCATGGCCCACGCCTGCCGTGCGAGCAACGGCACCGGCTGCGTCGCGCACACCCGCGCCTACCGGGACGGCCAGCTCGTCGCGGAGGGCTTCGACGTCGCGCGCCTCAGCGACCACCTCGAGGTCGAGGGCACCGTCGTCTGGCTGGACCTGCTGCAGCCGGACGCGGCCGACCTGCAAGTGCTGGTCGAGGAGCTCGACCTGCACCCGCTGGCCGTCGAGGATGCCGTCCACGGGCACCAGCGGCCCAAGCTGGACAGCTACGACGACCACCTGTTCCTGTCGGCGTACCTCGCCCGGCTCGACGAGGCGACCGCCGAGCTGAGCATGCACGAGGTCGACGCCTTCATCACCGACCGGGCCTTCGTCACGGTCCGCAAGAGCCCCCAGATCCACGTCGGCCCGCTGCTGGAGCGGTGGGACAGCGGCAAGCGGCTGGCCGGCTCCGGGGTGGGCTACCTGCTGCACGGGCTGCTCGACCTGCTCGTCGACGGCCACTTCACCGCCGTCCAGATCCTGGACGAGCAGCTGGACGACCTCGAGGACGTGCTGTTCGACGAGCAGCCGCGCTCACGCGAGCTGCAGCGCCGCAGCTTCGAGGTGCGCAAGTCGCTGGTGCTGCTGCGCCGGGTGGTGCTGCCGATGCGGGAGGTCGTGAACTCGCTGCTCCGCCGCGACCTGGGCATCGTCGACGAGCAGATGCAGCCCTACTACCAGGATGTCTACGACCACGTGCTGCGGGCGACCGAGTGGACCGAGTCGCTGCGGGACCTGGTCTCGACCATCCTGGAGACCAACCTCACGCTTCAGGGCAACCGGCTCAACGAGGTGATGCGGAGCCTCACCTCGTGGGCCGCCATCCTGGCCGTCACCACCGCGATCACCGGGTTCTACGGCCAGAACGTGCCCTACCCGGGCTTCGGCAAGCAGTGGGGCTTCTACACCTCGCTGGCGCTGCTGCTCGGGATGAGCGGCGGGCTCTACCTGTACTTCAAGAAGCGCGGCTGGCTGTGACGGCGGCGCGGGCAGCCGCCGGTTAGGGTCGGGCGATGACCACGGTGGTGCTCGTCCGGCACGGCCTCACGCACATGACCGGGCCGGTGCTCGCCGGCTGGACGCCGGGCCTGCACCTCGATGAGCGGGGCCAGAAGCAGGCCGCCGCCGTCGCCGAGCGGCTGCGGCCCGTGAGCTTCGACGCGCTGGTCAGCAGCCCGCTGGACCGCTGCCTCGACACCGCCGCGGCGATCGCCGACGGCCGCGCCCAGGGGGTGCAGGTCGACGACCGGCTGGGGGAGTGCCGGTACGGCGACTGGACCGGCCGGCCGCTCAAGGAGCTCGCCAAGGACCCGCTCTGGAAGGTGGTCCAGAACCACCCGAGCGCGGTGGTCTTCCCCGGCCCGGACGGCGAGCCGCTGCGGGAGACGCAGAACCGCGCGGTCGGCGCGGTCCGGGAGTGGAACGCCAAGCTCGGCCCCGACGCCACCTGGCTGGCCTGCTCGCACGGCGACGTCATCAAGGCCGTCGTCGCCGACGCGCTGGGCCTGCACCTGGACCAGTTCCAGCGGATCGTGATCGACCCCTGCTCGCTGACGATCATCCGGTACACCGAGCAGCGGCCGTTCGTGGTCCGGGTCAACGACACCGGCGGCGGAGTCGCGGACCTGCTGCCGCCGCCGAAGACCAAGGGCCGCCGCAAGAAGCCGTCCGCCGACGCCGTCGTCGGCGGCGGCGCGGGTGCGGACGCATAGGGTCGTAGCCGTGTCCCGTCAGGTCTTCCTCTTCGACCCGCCCGAGCGCTTCGTGGCCGGCACCGTCGGTCAGCCCGGCGACCGGACCTTCTACCTGCAGGCCTCCGGCAACGGGCGCACCGTGAGCGTGGCGCTCGAGAAGGTCCAGGTGCAGGTGCTGGCCGAGCGGCTCGAGGAGCTGCTGGACACGGTGCGCCGCGCCACCGACACCGACGTGCCGGTGGTGGCCCCGCGCGAGCTCGAGGACACCGCGCCGCTCGACACCCCGCTCGAGGAGGAGTTCCGGGTCGGCACGATGGGGCTGGCCTGGGAGACCGACGGCGAGCGCTGCGTCGTGGAGGCGCTCGCGCAGCCCGAGGACGAGGCGCAGGCCGAGGTCGAGCCGCTCAGCGAGGTCGACGACGGCCCGGATGCGCTGCGCGTCCGGCTGACCGCCGACATGGCCCGCGCCTTCATCGCCCGGGCGCTGCGGGTCGTCGCCGCCGGCCGCCCGCCGTGCCCGCTCTGCAACCTGCCGCTCGACCCCGAGGGCCACATCTGCCCGCGCCAGAACGGCCACCGCCGCTGAGCGCCGAGGCCCTGCGGCTGCTCCAGGACGGCGAGCTGACCGTCGAGGGACGGCTGCTCGACGCCAGCAACGCCACGCTGTACTGCACGACGTCGCTGGACGGCGCCAGCGCCACTTGCGTCTACAAGCCGGTCCGGGGCGAGCGCCCGCTGTGGGACTTCCCGGACGGCACGTTGGCGGGCCGCGAGGTGGCGACGTACCTGATCAGCGAGGCGACCGGGTGGGACCTGGTGCCGCCGACGGTGCTGCGCAACGGGCCCTTCGGGCCCGGCATGGCGCAGCTGTGGGTGGATGTCGACGAGACCGTCGACCTGCAGGCGCTGGCCCGCAGCGAGCACCCCGACCTGCGGCGGATGGCGGTGCTCGACGCGGTGGTCAACAACGCCGATCGCAAGGGCGGCCACCTGCTGCCGACCCCCGACGGCCGGGTCTACGGCGTCGACCACGGGGTCTGCTTCTCGACCGAGGACAAGCTCCGGACGCTGCTGTGGCAGTGGCGGGGGGCGCCGCTGACCGAGGAGGCGGTCGAGGTGCTGACCCGACTGCGGTCGGAGCTGGCGGACGGTCTCGCGACGGTGCTGCACGCGCATCTCACCCGCCGCGAGGTACGCCGCACCGCGGAGCGGGTCGACCGGCTGCTGGCGTCGCGCACCTACCCGTACCCGTCCGAGGACTGGCCGGCGATCCCCTGGCCGCCGTTCTAGGGCACGGTGACGCAGCCGGCCTGGCGGCCGACCTTGGCGAGGCCCTGCAGGTCGCCGGACTGCAGGTCCGTCAGTCCGCGCTGCAGGATCGGGTACAGCAGCTGGCGGCTGTTCGCGGCGTGGTCCAGCCCCATCGCGTGGGCCAGCTCGTGGAGCGTCACGCCGTACCAGGACACCGAGCCGGTGAGCGGCAGCCGGTCGGTCTGGTCGAGGGCGATGACGGCGGCCCGGATCGCCGCGACCTGCTTGCCGTCACGGGTGGTGCTGAACCAGGCGGTGCGGGTCACGCCCAGGACGGCCTTCGGCTGGCCCTTCAGCAGGTCGCTGTGGGCGGCGTCGGTCCAGCCGATCAGGACCGGCCGGATGTTCTTGGTGGACGTCGGGAGCCACGCCGTCGTGGGGGCGCTCCACATCGCGCCGTCGTAGACCCAGGTGGTGCCCGTCGCCTTGGCGACGCGGGCGACGGCCTTCTTGACCATCGGCAGCGCACCGGCCGGGGCGCCCGGCGCCCGGAAGCGCCAGTGGATCGGGGTGCAGGGGTTCCAGCGGATCGGCTTGCCGGCCAGCAGGCTCTGGAAGCGGTACAGGGCGCCGCTGCTGCTCGCCTTGGCGCCGGCGGCCACGCCGTCCGGGTGCGACAGGTGCACGACCGGGGCGCTGGTGGCAGGGGTGGCGGTGGCGACGCCGGGTGCCGGGGCGATCGAGGCCAGCACCCCCAGCACGGCGAGGACAAGCAGCAGGCGACGCGTCATGTCCATGTTGTCGGGATCTGTGCACCCCAATCCGTTCACCCGATCGGGTGAACGGTTGGCCGCGACTACGCTGCCCCACATGCAGTCCTGGCCCGCGGCGGCAGTCCCCACGCTCCCCGCCCCGGCGGTCCCGCTCACCCTGAGGGTGCACGACACCGCCACCGACGGGCTGGTCCCGGTCGCGCCGCGGGACGGCACCGCCCGGCTCTACGTCTGCGGGATCACGCCGTACGACGCCACCCACCTCGGCCACGCTGCCACCTACCTGGCCTTCGACACCCTGGTGCGGGTGTGGAAGGACCAGGGGCACGAGGTGCAGTACGTCCAGAACGTCACCGACATCGACGACCCGCTGCTCGAGCGCGCGGCCCGCGACGGGGTCCGCTGGGAGGATGTGGCCGAGCGCGAGACCGAGCTGTTCCGCAGCGACATGACCGCCCTGCGGGTGCTGCCCCCGACCTGGTACGTCGGCGCCGTCGAGGCGATGGAGGAGATCGCCCAGCTGGTCGTGCGGCTGCAGGACGCCGGTGCGGCGTACAGCGTCGACGGCGACATCTACTTCAGCGTGGCCGCCGCGGAGCACTTCGGCACCGTCGGCAACCTCGACGTGCCGACCATGCTGCGGCTGTCGGCCGAGCGCGGCGGCGACCCCGACCGGCCGGGCAAGAAGGACCCGCTGGACTGCCTGCTCTGGCTGCAGCAGCGGCCCGGCGAGCCGGGCTGGCCGTCGCCGTTCGGCCCCGGCCGGCCGGGCTGGCACGTCGAGTGCACCGCGATGGCGCTGAACCGGCTCGGCGACCAGCTCGACGTGCAGGGCGGCGGGTCGGACCTGGTCTTCCCCCACCACGAGCTGTCGGCCGCCGAGGCGGAGGTCGCCACCGGCACGCACCCGTTCGCCCGGGCCTACGTGCACGCCGGCATGGTCGGCCTGGACGGCGAGAAGATGAGCAAGTCGCTGGGCAACCTGGTCTTCGTCTCGAAGCTGGTCGCGGCCGGCACCGAGCCGGGGGCCCTCCGGCTGGCGCTGCTCGCCGGCCACTACCGCGCCGATCGGGAGTGGACCCCGGCGGCGCTGGAGGCCGGCGAGTCGCGGCTGGCGGCGTGGCGGGCGGCGGTGGCGCGGCCGGCC
>JAOPVD010000164.1 GCA_025966295.1 Frankiales bacterium
GTGGCGTCGACCACGGCCCCGGGCCCGCCGCCGACCGACCCGTCCTCACCGGCCCCGCGAGCCACCGAGACGCCGCAGGACCCGCTGTCGCCGCGGCCGGGCCTGGAGTCGGCGGCGCCGCTCGGGCAGCCCACCTGCAAGGGCCCGGCCCTCACCGTGACCGACGCCGACGCGATCGTCACCCCCCAGTACCGGCGGGCGATCTTCGTGCTGCGGACCAGCGGAGCGGCCTGCCAGCTCAAGGGCTACCCGAAGGTGGTGCTGCGCGGCGCCGACGGCCGGGCGCTGGCCGTCACGGCCCGCCAGGGCGGCCACGGCCTGCCGCCCGAGCAGCCGGCGGCGGCCACCCTGAGCCGCACCACCTCGCTGTCGTTCGCGGTCGCCACCGCCCGCGACGGCAGCTGCGTCGACGTGACGGCGCTGGACGTGACGCTGCCCGGCACCACCACCGTGCACCGCACCGCGACCGACCTGCGGGTCTGCGGCAGCACCGTCGGGCTCTCGCCCGTGCACCGCCAGGGCGATGACGAATGACCGCCGAGTAACAGCACTGCAGCTCAAGGGCCAGCGCCAGCGGTCCGAGGCACAAGTGATACCCGAACCACCTGGAGCCCCCACCGTGCTGTCCCGCTCACGTGCCCGCCTGGCCGTGGTTGTCCCCCTGACCCTGGCGGTGCTGGCCACCGTGGTGCCGGCGGCCCTCGCCGCCCCGCCGGCCAAGCCGGCCGGACTGCCGTCCGCGGCCGAGGTCTTCCAGCCCTACGTCGGCCAGTCGATCTGCGACCCGGTGGCCAAGCCGGGCGTGCGGGCCTTCTCCAACCTGGTGCTCGACACCTACCGCGACACCAGCAGCCTCGGGATCGTGCGGGACTGCGGCATCGGCGGCCAGAGCGAGCACAAGGAGGGCCGGGCCTGGGACTGGGGCGTGTCGGCGGGCAACGCCACGCACGTCCGCGAGGTCAACGAGCTGCTCGGCTGGCTGATGGCGACCGACGGCTACGGCAACAGCAACGCCCTGCTCCGCCGGCTCGGGGTCATGTACGTGATCTGGAACAAGCGGATCTTCAAGGCCTACCAGGCCGACAAGGGCTGGCAGGCGTACGGCGGCCCGAACCCGCACACCGACCACGTGCACTTCTCGTTCGGCTGGGCCGGCGCCAACAAGGTCACCTCGTTCTGGGACAAGACGGTGGCGCCGGTCGACTACGGCCCCAGCGCCCCCAAGTCGGTGACGCCGGTGGCGACGCCCGCCAACCTGCCGGTGCTCGCGCAGTTCGGCAGCACGACGCTGGCGGCCGGCTCGACCGGCGCCGCCGTGACGGCGTACCAGAAGGGCCTGAAGAAGCCGCAGACCGCCAGTTTCGACAGCGACACCCAGGCGGCCGTCAGCGCCTTCCAGCGGGCGCAGGGCCTGGCCGTGACCGGCAAGGTCGGCCCGAAGGACTGGGCGGCGCTGTTCCCCAAGCCGACGGTGCCCTTCGGGACGCTCGAGACCGCTGATCCCGCGCTCGGCCAGACCCTGGTCACCGGCTGGGCGATCGACGCCGGCGACGACGTCCCGCTGGAGATCCACGTCTACGTCGACGGCACCTACGCAGCCCGGACGGTCGAGAGCCAGCCGCGCCCGGACATCGCCAAGACCTACGTCGACTACCCGGCGCACCACGGCTTCCGGCTGCCGCTGACGCTGACCGACGGCCCGCACGAGATCTGCGCGTACGCCCTCAACGCGCCCGGCACCGCCGGCGCCAACGCCAAGCTCGGCTGCCTGAAGACCACCGGCAGCCACTCGCCGCTGGGCAAGCTCGAGAGCGTGGCCCAGCTGCCCACCGGCGTCCTGGCCACCGGCTGGGCGCTCGACCCGGACGTCGCCGACCCGGTCGCGCTGCACGTCTACCTCGACGGCACGCTGCTCAAGCAGGTGCCGGCGGCGGACGTCGACCGCGCCGACGTCGCCGCCCGCTTCCCGGCCTACAGCGGCAAGCACGGCTTCGCGATCCCGCTGGAGCTCCAGGAGGGCAGCCACGAGGTCTGCGTGTGGGCGATCAACCAGGGTGGCGCGCCGGGCAGCAACACCCGGCTGGGCTGCCAGACCCTGCAAGTGCGGCACACCGCCGTCGGCGTGCTCGACCCGCTCAGCACCCCGCCGGGCGCGGTCGTGGTCAGCGGCGCCGCGCTCGACCCGGACACCGACGCCGGCGTCCACGCGGACGTCTTCGTCGACGGCACCTTCAAGGTCGCCGTCGCCGCCGACCGGGCCCGACCGGCGGCCCCCGGCTACGCCGCCTGGGGCGGCAACCGCGGCTTCCGCACGGCGCTGACGCTCGACGCCGGCAAGCACACGGTGTGCACCTGGGCCCGCAACGCGCCCCAGACCCCCGGCAAGGACGGGCTGCTGGGCTGCAAGGACGTCGTCGTCGCGCACGCCCCCACCGGCGTGCAGGAGAAGGTCGCGCAGGGCCCGACCGGCACCGTCGTGTCCGGCTGGGGCCTGGACCCCGACAGCACCGCCTCGACCGGCGTGCACGTCTACGTCAACGGCGTGAAGGCCACGGAGGCGGTCGCCGACCTGACCCGCACCGACATCGCGGCCAAGCACACCGGCCAGAGCCCGGCGCACGGCTACCGGGTCGTGCTCGACCTGGCCGACGGCAAGCACGAGGTCTGCACCTGGGTCCTCAACGTGGCCGGCACCCCGGGCAGCAACAGCCGGCTGCCGTGCACCACCGTCGTGATCAAGCACAGCCCGGGCGGCACCGCGCCGGTGCTGGGTCGCCGCGGCAGCGGCGTCTCGCTCGCCGGCCTGGCCATCGACCCGGACACGACCGCACCGATCGGCACCCACGTCTACGTCAACGGGAAGTTCGTGAAGGCGGTGCAGGCCAACACCGGCCGGGCCGACGGCAACACCCGCTACCCGGGCTACGGCAACGCGCACGGCTACAGCACCGTGCTCGAGCTGCCCGCCGGGACGCACAAGGTGTGCGTCTACGGGCTGAACACCACCGGCACCGCCGGCAAGAACGCGCTGCTGGGCTGCTCCAGCATCAACGTGCAGCACACCCCCTTCGGCAACGTGTCCAGCGTCAAGGTCCGCAAGGACGGCGTCGCGGTGACCGGCTGGGCGATCGACCCGGACACCACCGGCGGCGTCACGGTCCGGATCCGGGTGAACGGCGTGACCTGGACGGTCCTGGGCGCGGTCGTGAACCGGCCCGACGTCGGCCGGCTCTACCCGGCCTACGGCCCCAAGCACGGCTTCAGCAGCGTGCTGCACCTGCGCAAGGGCAAGCACAGCATCTGCGGCCTGGCGGACAACGTGAAGAACACGCCCGGCAGCGCCCGCGGGCTCGGCTGCGCGACCGTGACGGTCCGCTAACCAGCGCGCAGGGCGTCGCCCTCGACCCGGAACGCCTCGGCCAGCGCCTCGCGCCAGCCCGGGAACGGCGGCAGCCCGGCGCCGTCCCACGCGGCCGGCGACAGCACGCTGTACGCCGGTCGGGGGGCCGGCCGCACGAAGCTGCTGGAGTCGGTCGGGAGCACCCGGGCCGGGTCGGCGCCGAGCTCCTCGAAGATCGCCTGGGTGAACCCGAACCAGGACACCGAGCCCTGGTTGGTGCCGTGGTAGATCCCGGCCGGCGCGTCCGAGCGCGCCAGCGCGAGCACCCGGTCGGCCAGGTCACCGGCCCAGGTCGGCGAGCCGACCTGGTCGGCGACGACGCTGACGGTCTCGCGGCTCTTCTCCAGCCCGGCCATGGTCTTGACGAAGTTCGGGCCACCGGCGCCGTAGAGCCAGGCGGTCCGCACCACCCAGGAGGCGTCCGGCAGCAGCTCCCGGACGGCGACCTCCCCGGCCAGCTTGGTGCGCCCGTAGGCGCTCCTCGGGCCGGTCGGGTCGGTCGGCTCGTAGGGCTGGGTGCCGTCGCCCGGGAAGACGTAGTCGGTGGACAGCTGGACCATCCGCGCGCCGACCTCCTGGCAGGCCGCGGCCAGCACCGCCGGAGCGGCGGCGTTGACGGCGTAGGCGGTCTCCTCGTCCTCCTCGGCCTTGTCGACCGCGGTGTACGCCGCCGGGTTGAGCACCACCAGCCGGTGCGCCGGGGAGTCGCTCCGCACGACCCGGGCCCACTCCTGCACGGTGTCGCGGACCGCGAACGGGTCGGTGAGATCGACCTCCGGCAGGTCGATGCCGCGGGCGAACGCGATGTCGGGGGCGCGCAGGGCCTGGCGGGACAGCTCGCTGCCGAGCTGGCCGTTGCAGCCGGTGATGAGCAGGGCGAGGCTCATCGGGCGGTCACCGCCTCGCCGGCCGCGGCGTACTTGGCCTCGGTGCGGTCCTTCATCGGCCGCCACCACGCCTCGTTGTCGCGGTACCACGCGACGGTGGCCTTGAGGCCCTCGTCGAAGTCGGCGTACTGCGGCGCCCAGCCCAGCTCGGTGCGCAGCTTGGTGCTGTCGATGGCGTACCGCAGGTCGTGGCCCGGCCGGTCGGTGACGTGCTCGTAGGAGTCCTCGGGCTGGCCGAGCGCGCGCAGGATGGCCTGCACGACCTGCTTGTTGTTCTGCTCGCCGTCGGCCCCGATCAGGTAGGTCTCCCCCAGCCGGCCCTTGTCGATGATGGTCCAGACCGCGCTGTTGTGGTCGTCGACGTGGATCCAGTCACGGACGTTGAGCCCGTCGCCGTAGAGCTTCGCCGGCAGCCCGTCGATCCCGTTGGTGATCTGCCGCGGGATGAACTTCTCGACGTGCTGGTAGGGGCCGTAGTTGTTGGAGCAGTTCGACAGCGTGGCCTGCACGCCGAACGAGCGGACCCAGGCCCGCACGAGCAGGTCGCTGGCGGCCTTGGTGGAGCTGTACGGGCTGGACGGGTTGTACGGGGTGTCCTCGGTGAACCGCGCCGGGTCGTCGAGCGCCAGGTCGCCGTACACCTCGTCGGTGGAGACGTGGTGCAGGCGCACACCGTGCCGCCGCACCGCCTCCAGGATCGTGTAGGTGCCGATCACGTTGGTCTGCAGGAACGGCGACGGGTCGACCAGCGAGTTGTCGTTGTGGCTCTCGGCCGCGAAGTGCACGACCAGGTCGCTGTCCGCCACCAGGCGGTCGACCAGCGCCGCGTCGGTGATGTCGCCCTCGACGAGCGTGATGGCGTCGCCGAGCGGGGCCAGGCTCGAGCCGTCGCTGGCGTAGGTCAGGGCGTCGAGGACCGTGACCTCGACCTCCGGCCGGTGCTGACGGGTCCAGTGGACGAAGTTGGCGCCGATGAAGCCGGCGCCGCCGGTGACGAGGATGCGCATGGCGCCATTCTCCCAGACCGCACAGCGGCCCGCCCGCCTGTGGCGACCGGACCGCCGGGACCGGGGTGGGTCAGGCCGGCTTCACGCAGCTCGGGGTGCCGGCCAGGTAGGGCTTGCTGTCCTCGGCGATGTCGCTGCCGAAGGGCGTCAGCGCAACCACCAGGACGCCGAAGGTCTCGCCGGTCAGGCCGGTGATCCGCACGCCCTTCTTGATCGGGGCCAGCGCCGCGAAGGCCTTCAGGTCGGCGCTGATGACCAGGCTGGTGCCGCGGACCGTGCCGCGGACCGGCACCGCGGCGTTCGGGGAGTAGCTCGTGCTCGTGCCGTCGCTGGTGACCGCGCCGGCGGTCCAGGTGAGCGCGCCGGTCGGGCTCGTCCGCGCGCCCAGGTAGACCGGGTGATCGGTGCCCACCGTGAAGTTCACGTAGTACCCGGGTCAGCGGTCTGGGTGCGTGCTGATCCGGAGGGTTCTACGTACCGGGCAGTTCTCCTGCCGCTAGGCGATCGAGACCCTGCTGTGGTCGCCGAGCATGAGCCGGTGCGCGCGCGGCAGGGCC
>JAOPVD010000165.1 GCA_025966295.1 Frankiales bacterium
GCGTTCACCCTGGCGAACGGCTTCACCTACGTCGAGGCCTACCTCGCGCGCGGCATGAGCATCGATGACTTCGCGCCCAACCTGTCGTTCTTCTTCAGCAACGGCATGGACGCCGAGTACACCGTCATCGGCCGGGTCGCCCGCCGGATCTGGGCGATCGCGATGAAGGAGAAGTACGGCGCCTCGGAGCGCTCCCAGAAGCTGAAGTACCACGTGCAGACGTCCGGCCGCTCCCTGCACGCGCAGGAGATGGCGTTCAACGACATCCGCACCACGCTGCAGGCGCTCTGCGCGCTCTACGACAACGCCAACAGCCTGCACACCAACGCCTACGACGAGGCGGTCACGACGCCCACCGAGGAGTCGGTGCGACGGGCGCTGGCCATCCAGATGGTCATCGACAAGGAGTGGGGCCTGTCGGCCAACGAGAACCCGCTGCAGGGCTCCTACGTCGTCGAGGAGCTCACCGACCTGGTCGAGGAGGCCGTCCTGGCGGAGTTCGACCGGATCGCCGAGCGCGGCGGGGTGCTCGGCGCGATGGAGACCGGCTACCAGCGCGGCCGCATCCAGGACGAGTCGATGCTCTACGAGCACCGCAAGCACGACGGCACGCTGCCCATCGTCGGGGTCAACACCTTCCTCGCCCCGGTCCGCGAACAGGCGCCGGTGACCGTGGAGCTGGCCCGCGCCACCGAGGCCGAGAAGAAGTCGCAGCTCGACCGCCTGCACGCCTTCCACGAGACGCACCGCGGCGAGGCGCCGGCCGCACTGGCCACCCTGCAGGCGGCCACCACCGAGGGGGGCAACGTCTTCGCCGCTCTCATGGACGCGGTCCGGTCCTGCTCGCTCGGCCAGATCAGCGATGCGTTCTTCGACGTCGGCGGCCAGTACCGGCGGAACGTCTAGCCGTGGACCCGATCGCCGAGGCGCGCCGCAAGTGGGAGCAGCACGGCTGGGCCGACGTCGCGGAGGGGATGGCGGCGGTGACCTCGGTGATGCGTGCCCAGCAGATCATGCAGGCGCGCGTCGACGAGGTGCTGCGGCCCTTCGACCTCACCTTCGCCCGCTACGAGCTGCTCATGCTGCTGCACTTCAGCAGCCGCGGGTCGATGCCCATCAAGAAGGCCAGCGAGCGGCTGCAGGTGCACCCGACCAGCGTCACGAACTCCGTCGACCGGCTGGAGGCGGCCGGGCTGGTGCTGCGGCTCCCGCACCCCACCGACGGCCGCGCCACCCTCGTCGAGGTGAGCGGCCTCGGCCGGGAGACGGCGCTGAAGGCCACCGAGGCCCTCAACCGGGAGGTGTTCGCCCAGCCCGGGCTGACGCCCCGCCGGGTGACCACGCTCGTGAACGTCCTGGAGGACCTGCGCAGGGGCGCCGGCGACTTCGCCTGATCCGGCGGTGGCAGCACGGTCAGGTTGCGCACAGTCAGGTCAGGCACAGGCCGGGGCCGCGACGCTCGCGGCCATGACGACGACGCAGACGACCGGGCCCGGCGGCCGCCAGCTGCTCAACAAGGTTCCGGAGGTCACGCTCTGGTTCTGGCTCATCAAGGTCCTGTGCACCACCGTCGGTGAGACCTTCGCCGACAACCTCAACGAGAAGCTCGGCCTCGGCCTGACCAACCTCAGCTACCTGATGGCGGCGGCGCTCGCCGTCGTGCTGGTGGTCCAGTTCCGGACCCGCCGGTACATCCCGGCGGTCTACTGGCTGGCGGTGGTGCTCATCAGCGTGGTCGGCACCCTCATCACCGACAACCTCACCGACAACGCCGGCGTCTCGCTGGTGACGACCACCGTCGTCTTCTCCGTCGTGCTGGCCGCGGTGTTCGCCGGCTGGTACGCCAGCGAGCGGACGCTGTCGATCCACAGCATCTTCACCCCCCGGCGCGAGGCCTGGTACTGGCTGGCGATCCTGTTCACGTTCGCGCTCGGCACCGCCGCCGGGGACCTCACGGCCGAGCGGCTCGACGTCGGCTACTGGAAGTCGGCGCTGCTGTTCGCGGCCGCCATCGCCGTCGTCACCGCCGTCCACTACAGCCTCAAGGGCCGTTCCGGCACCGACCGGGCGCGGCACGACACCAACGCGGTCCTGGCCTTCTGGCTGGCCTACATCCTCACCAGGCCGCTCGGCGCCTCCCTCGGCGACTACCTGTCGCAGCCCAATGACGCGGGCGGCCTGAACCTCGGCACGGTCCGGACCAGCTACCTGTTCCTGGGCGCCATCCTGGCGCTCGTGGTCTACCTGACCGTCACCCGCAGGGACGAGATCCCGGTCGGCAGCGACGAGCCGCAGGACGCCGCCAGCCGTCGCTGACCCCTGCTCCCCCCGGGCCACGGCCGGTGCTCGCCCCCCAGCGAGTGCCGGCCGTTCGGCGTCTCGGACGCCCGCTGTTGTGCCTGGCGCGCAACGGGTCTATGACTGAGACGGGGCCTGGAAGGGGGCGGGCGATGGCGCACATCGTCGTCGGCGTCGACAGTTCCCGCACGTCGCAACGCGCCCTGCGGTGGGCCCTCGAGGAGGCCGACCGCCGCGGCGAGTCGCTCACCACCGTGCTGGTCTGGCACGAGCCGGTGAGCCTGGAGGTCCCCCTCGACAGCGTCACGTCCGGCGCGCTGCGCTACGACGTGCGGTCCGGCCGCCGGATGCCGGCGACCACCGCGCTGGCGCTGCCCGGCGACCCGGGCCGGGTGCTGGTGCAGCAGGCCGAGGGTGCGGCGCTGCTGGTGCTGGGGCCCCGGCACCACGTCCACCCGTTCCGGTCGGTGTCCTCGTACTGCCTGCGCAACGCGCGCACCCCCGTGGTCGTGGTGCGCACCTACCCGGACCGGCTCCGGGGCCGGGTGGTGGTCGGCCTCGACGGGTCCGCGGCGGCGCAGCGCGCGCTGGTGTGGGCCGCGGCGGAGGCGCAGGGCCGCGACGCCGAGCTGGTCGTCGTGCACGCCTGGCAGCGCCGGCCGACGGCGCTGCGCGACCTCGCGCACCCGCGGCGCGCACGCCGCCAGCAGCAGCGCCGGGCGACCGAGCGGCTCAGCACCTGGGTGACGCAGCTCCTCGGCCCGGACGCCACCGCGCTGGCCGACCTCAAGGCCGAGCACGGCAGTCCGCTCGACCGCCTGCTCGAGCACGCCGAGGCGGCGGACCTGGTCGTGCTCGGCGGCCAGACCCACCACGCGCCGCTGCGCCTGCTGCTCGGCTCGGTGGGCGGCCAGCTCGCACAGCACTGCCCGTGCCCGGTCGTGGTGGTCCCCAGCAGCTGAACGGCGGTGCCGCGCGTCAGAGTGCGACGGCTGGGCGGCGGGCCTGCTGCTTGGCCACCTTGCGGTCGATCTCGGCCAGCACCTGGGCGAGCTGGTCACGGACCGCCTCCGCCGCCGGCGGGAGCGGCCGTGTGAAGACCTCCCAGAACCGCAGCAGCGGCTGCAGCACCTGGTCGCGGTGGATCGCCAGGTCGTAGATGCCCGCGCGGGCGACGACCGCGGCCCGGCGGACGAAGCCGGGGATCCCGGTGCCGGGCATCTGGAAGCCGACCACCTCGTCGAGCAGCGCCCCGAGCGCCGCGGCCGGGTCCAGCTCCAGCGCCGCCGCGAACAGGTCGCGGTACAGCACCATGTGGAGGTTCTCGTCGGTCGAGATCCGGGCCAGCAGCTTGTCGAGCCCCGGGTCGCCGGACAGCTTGCCGGTGCCGCGGTGGGCGACCCGGGTGGCGAGCTCCTGCATCGAGACGTACGCGATGACCCGCAGGCCGTCCTTGTCCCCGGCCGAGAAGCCGCCGCTGACGGTGGCCATCCGCTCGTCCTCGAGCACCACCGGGTCGACGGCCCGGGTGACCGTGAGGTAGTCCCGGAGCGCGATGGCGTGCCGGCCCTCCTCGGCGGTCCACCGGTCGAGCCAGGTCTTCCAGACGTCGGAGCGGCCGAGCACGCGGGCGATCTCGCCGTGGTAGCCGGGCAGGTTGTCCTCGGTGAGCAGGTTCAGCTGCACGGCCGCGCGCACCGGGGCCGCCAGCCGGCTCTGCGACTCCTCCCAGGACAGCTCGGCGAAGCCCCGGGCGTCCTCCCACGGCACGTAGTCGTGCGGGTACCAGTGCTGGGCGCGGGCCAGGTGCGCCGACAGGGCGGTCTCCAGCCGAGCGGTGAGGTGCTCGGCGAGGGCTTCGGGCCGCGAGGTCAGGGTGGTCACCTGTCCAGCCTCCCGCTGCCGGGCGCTCCGGGCTGGTCACGCGAGTGACGGCAAGCCGGCCAGAGCTTTGTAGGAAACCTCCTAGACGACGATCCGCTGCCCGGCCACCTCGAGCTCGAGCAGGAAGCCCACGTCGAAGGTCACGAGCCGCCCCTGCGGGACGAGGCGGGCCTCGGTGGCCGGCAGGCCGAGCGGCGACGACGGCCCGCCGATCTGCTCGTAGCGGTCCCGGATCGCGCCCGGCACGAGCCGTACGCCGCCCTTGGTGAGGTAGAGCCCGCCGCCCCGGAACTGCTGGCCCGCGCCGACCCGCTCGCCGGTCGGCAGGCCCGCGGGCGAG
>JAOPVD010000180.1 GCA_025966295.1 Frankiales bacterium
CGCCGCCGACGGCGGGCGAGGGCCAGCGCGGCGGCGCTGCCGGCAGCCAGCAGGGGGACCTTGCGGGTCACGGGGTCTCCAAGGGTCGACGGTCGCGGACGGGCCGGGCGGCGCGCCGCGCGGAGGCTGGCATCACCGGAGCAGGAGGTCGTCCAGGGTGGCGGCGAGCACGCGCAGCAGCAGGGCGGTCGCGGCGTCCGGCTCCAGGCCACGGTCGAGGCGGAGCGCGATCCACGCCGGTCCTCCGGCGACCAGGTGGACGGCGTGCACCACCTCGGCGCGGCGGGCAACCGGGAGGGCGGCCAGCTCGGCCGCGAACACCCACCGGGTCTCGGCGTCGCCGAGGGCGACGAAGCGCTCCCGGTTGCGTAGCAGCTGCGGGCTGGTGGGCTCGCGCATGGCGGCGGAGCGCATGATCGGCAGCAGCCACTCCAGGACCACGCCGCGGTTGGCGACGAAGGCGGCCAGCCGCTGGTCGTAGGGCTGGTCCACCCGCACCTCGCGGCGCACCTCGACCAGCCGGTCGAGCTCGCGGTCGCCCGCCTCGGCGAACAGCGACTCCATGTCCGCGAAGTGCCCGTAGACCGTCCGCAGCGCCACCCCCGCGCGGCCGGCCACCCGGACGGCCGTCGGGCTCAGGTCGCCCTCTTCGTAGAGCGCGACGAGAGCGTCGATGACCGCCTTGCGGGTGCGGACCGACCGGGCCAGCCGGCCGTCGAGGACCGGCCTCGGATCGCTGCTCACCTGCCTCATCATGGCCGAGCGGGCGCCGGGGGCCCGGACCGGGCGCCGTGGCCGGCCCGGAGGGGCCAGCCGCTCGGCGGTCGGCGGTCCTACCTGAGCCGCAGATCCTCACGGCCCCGAAAGCGCTGCAGGAACCGGTCGTAGGTCTTCTTCGACTCCCGGTCGCGCTGTGCGGGGTCGCTGTCGTGGTAGCCGTGGTGCCGGTCCTGCCGGGCCGGCACGTCGACCGCCACCAGCCTCCCGGCGCCGGCGTCGCGCAGCAGGAACGACCACTCCATGTCGGCGTTCCGGTAGAACCGGGCCTTGGGCGGGAACGGCACGTGCAGCGCTGCGCTGCGCCGGACGGCGATCAGGTAGCCGAGCAGCGCCTCCACCTCGCCCGGCGGGCTGTCCGCGAAGGCGTTCCACCCGTCCTGGACGTGCACCCCCCGCCAGCCGGCGGCAGCCACCGACGGGTCGGCGAGCGCGGTGAGCAGCGGGCCGAGGGCGTCGCCCTCCAGCACGGTGGAGGGGTCCATGACGACGTGCACCGCGGCGGTGTCCCGGCGGACCAGCGCGTTGCGGGCCTCCGCCCAGCCGGCCGGCCGCTGGACGTGCAGCTCCGCGACCCGGTCGTGGGCCTGCGCCAGCTCGTGCACGGCAGCCGCGGCGGGTGTGCCGCCGTTGTCCAGCAGCACCACCCGGACGTCGTCGGGGGCGTGCTGCAGCAGCGCCGCGACGCAGGTCCGCAGGTCCTCGGGCCAGCCCTCGACCAGCAGCGCCACCGTGCAGCGGTGGGTGTCGGGTACGGCGCTGCGGTCGGGCAGGTCCGTGACGGCCGGCAGGACCGGGTAGGGCGGCAGCGGGGCGAGCAGCTGGCCATCCGCGGTGTCCTTGACGTCCCAGCCGCGGGCATGGAGTTGCTCGCGCAGGGCGTCGCCGGCCGTCCAGTCCCGATCGGCGCGGGCCTGGGCCCGCCGGTCTGCCAGCTGCTGGATGTCGGGCGGGATCACTCAGCGAAGCCTAGGCACCCTCGCTGGCAAGCTCCGCCCGCAGCGCCTTGCGGTCGGTCTTCATCACGCTGGTGAGCGGGATGGCGTCGACGACCCGGACCTCGCGCGGGTACTTGTGGGCCCCCAGCTGCTCGCTGCTGAAGACCACCAGCTGCTCCGGCGTGACGGTGGCGCCCGGCACCAGCTGGACGAAGCCGACCACCTCCTCACCGAGCTTGGGGTCGGGCTTGCCGACCACCGCTGCGGCGGCCACCTCCGGGTGGGCCAGCAGCACGTCCTCGACGTCGCGCGGGTAGATGTTGAAGCCGCCGCGGATGATGAGGTCCTTGATCCGGTCGACGACGTAGAGCCAGCCGTCGGCGTCGATGTGGCCCACGTCGCCGGTGTGCAGCCAGCCGTCGCGGAGCGCGAACGCGGTGGCGTCCGGGCTGTTCCAGTAGCCCTGCATCAGCGTGCTGCCGCCGACGCAGATCTCGCCGTCCTGGCCCGGGGCCGCGTCGCTGCCGTCGGGCAGCTCGATCCGGACGGTCACGCCCGGCACCGGCTTGCCGACCGAGCCGGTCCGGCGGTCGTCGCTCGGCTGGGTGCTGATGAGGGCGCTCGACTCGGTGCAGCCGTAGCCCTCGCGGATCTCGCACGACGGGACCCGCCGCTCGAACTCCGCGATCACGTCCGCGGCGAGCGGTGCCGCCCCGCAGCTGACGCGCTCCAGGCAGGCCAGGTCGTGCTCCTCGAGCGGCTGGCCCAGCAGCATCTGCAGCATCGACGGCACCAGGGCGCTGGTCTGGATGCGGTGCTCCTCGACCAGCCCGACCCAGCCGGCCGGGTCGAACCAGCGCATCAGGTACGACGTGCCGGGCTCGCGGGTGTGCAGCCCGGCGACCGTGACGAGCAGCCCGTAGGCGTGCGCCAGCGGGAGCGGCAGCAGGATCGAGCTGCGGCCGGGGCGGTAGGAGGCCTCGGAGGCCGCGAAGCCGGCGGCGTCCAGGCCGGCGTGGGTGAGCGCCACGCCCTTGGACCGGCCGGTGGTGCCGCCGGTGTAGAGCAGCGCCGCCAGGTCGTCGCCCGCGCGGTCGACCAGCGGCAGCTCGTCACCGGCCTCGAGCTGCTCCCAGGGCACGCCGCCCTCACCGCCGACCACCACCACCGGCAGCCCCGGAGCCGCCGCCTGCACCTTCGGCAGGAACTCCGGGGTCGTGACGACCGCGACCGCGCCGGAGTCCTCCACGACGTGCCGCAGCTCCTGCTCGGTGAGCAGGAACAGGGCCGGCGTCGGTACCGCCCCCGCGCGCCAGAGGGCGCTGTAGGCGAGCCCTACCTCGGGGCAGTTGGCCATGACGACCACCACCCGCTCGCCGGGGCGGATCCCGAGCTCGGTGAAGCCCCGGGCGGCCCGCCGGGCGCGGCCGGCCAGCTCCGCGGAGGAGTGCCAGCGACCCTCGAACAGCAGCGCCGGATGGTCGCCGAAGCGCTCGAGGACCTCCTCCCCACGACGGCCGAGCGAGGCGGGCGAGAGCACGGTCAAGTGGTCCTCCTGAAAGAGCGCGTGCCGCTTCCTACGTGACGACGGTCACAGCAGGCAAGTGGCCGTGCTCAGGAGAGCCGGACGACTGCCTTCGCACCCATGAGCACCTTGTCGCCGCCGACGGTCGCGGTGAGGCCCACGACGACGGTGCCGTCGTCGTTCTTGGCCTCGACCAGACCGGAGACGGTCAGGGTCGCTCCCTGATCGTCGTCCTCGACCACCACGGGGCGGGAGAAGCGCACGCCGTACGACAGCACCCGGCCCGGGTCGCCGACCCAGTCGGTGACGACCCGGCCGGCGGTGGCCATCGTGAGCATGCCGTGGGCGATCACGTTGGGCAGGCCGACCGCCTTGGCGACCCGCTCGTTCCAGTGGATGATGTTGAAGTCGCCGCTGGCGCCGGCGTACTGCACCAGGTTCGCGCGCTGCAGCGTGAACTCGCGGGCGGGCAGCTCGGTGCCGACCTGGACGTCCTCGAGAGCCGGCATGTCAGGCCTCCTGAGCAGCGGCCGCGGTGCCGCGGCTGACGATGGTGTTGCTGACGGTGGCGACCGGCTCGCCGTTGCTGGTCACCTCGGTGACCAGCGTCATGAGCTCGTTGCGGCCGGCGTCGCGGATGTCGGCGATGCGCGTCTGGCTGTCCAGCAGGTCGCCGGCGTACACCGGCCGGTGGAACTCGAAGCGCTCCTCGCCGTGGACCACGAGCGCGTAGTTCAGGCCCAGCGCCGGATCGGCGAGGAAGCTGCCGGCGACGTCCCCGGTGCTGGCCGTGATGAGGAACGTCGGGGGCGCCACCACGTCCGGGTGCCCGAGCGCCTTGGCGGCCTCCCGGTCGAGGTAGGCCGGGTTGGGGTCGCCGATCGCGAGCGCGAACCGCCGGATGTCGTTCCGGGTGACCTCGAAGGGCTCCTTCGAGCGGGCGCTGCGACCGATGAAGTCGCGGTTCAGGGGCATCGGACGGTCCTCTCGCTGCGCGGTCGCCGGACGTTAGCAGCAGCGTGGAACACGTTCCTCCGACCCCGGAGCACGACGAAGGCCGGCCCCCTCGCGGGTGGCCGGCCTGTCGGAGAGCGCTTAGCGCGTCTCCTTGTGCTCCGTGTGCTTGCGGCAGTTGGGGCAGAACTTCTTCAGGTCGAGGCGGTCGGGATCGTTCCGACGGTTCTTCTTGGTGATGTAGTTGCGGTGCTTGCAGTCCTGGCAGGCGAGCGTGATCTTCGGACGGACGTCGGTGGCGGCCATGCGGAGGTGCCTGCGCTTTCACATCGTGGAGAAGGACTGGACGTCGATGCTACCGGAACGGACCGGCGGCCGTCCCTTGAGCGTGGTAGCGATGACCGGACTTGAACCGGTGACACAGCGATTATGAGTCGCTTGCTCTGCCAACTGAGCTACACCGCCCGGGTGGTGCTGTCGTGCTGTGGTGCTGTCGTGCTGGAGCCCCTTTACGGAATCGAACCGTAGACCTTCTCCTTACCATGGAGACGCTCTGCCGACTGAGCTAAAGGGGCGACGAACCGGGGACGAGCGTACACGCTCTCGGTCCGGGGGTTGTCCGGGCCGGCTGTCCCTGGCCCGAGTGGTCACGCTCCGTGAGGTGTTCCTTTCCTGACCGGGCCTGAACACACGGCAGAGTGACTCAAGGTGACGACCGATCACGACGAGTGATCGGGTATGGCTACGCTCCGTCACCGCAACGTGACCACGGTGCTGATCACCTCCGCCCTCCTGCTGGCCGGCTCGGCCGCCCCGGCGAACGCCTCCAGCCGCCCGGTGCTCCGCGGCGTCAGCACCGGTTCCGCGGTGGTGGCTGCCGAGCGTCCGGCGGCGCAGCGCAGCGCGCAGCGCACCCCCACCCGCC
>JAOPVD010000210.1 GCA_025966295.1 Frankiales bacterium
GGCCGGGCGTTCGATGCCGTCGGCGCGGTCCTCGGCGCGGTCCGGAAGGCCGCCGCGATCCCGGCCACTGCAGGGCAGTGGACGTTCGCCGGTCCCCGGGACGGCTACTACCTCGACCCGGCGTACTCGACCGCGCCGGCGTCGTACGGGCACTCCAGCGGCATCGTCCCGGCGCTCGCGGTGGACCGGGCGGACCCGACCGGCAACACCGTCTACATCGGCACGCACGGCGGCGTGTTCAAGACCACCGACGGCGGCGCGCACTGGACGGACCTGACGCTCGGCAAGCTGCCGCGCCTGGGCATCGGCGCCCTCGCCCTGGACCCCACCGACAGCAAGACGCTGTACGTCGGGACCGGCGTGGCGCTGCTGACCCGCTCCGACGACGCCGCCGGCACCGGGCTGTACGTCAGCCGCGACGGCGGCAAGACCTTCCAGCCGGGCAAGTACGACGGCCACGGCTACGGCGTCAACGCGCTCGCGGTCAGCGGCACCGCGGTGTTCGCCGCCACCGCCGACGGGCTGTACCGCTCCCGTGACCACGGCGCGAGCTGGGTGCGGGTGCCGCTGCTGAGCAACGCGGCGCACACCGCCGAGGCGCCCGGCAAGTACGCCAACTTCATCTCCGACGTCGCGGTGCAGCCCAACAAGCAGAACGTCGTCACGGCGGCGGTCGGCTACGGCATGGGCAAGCTCCGGCTCCAGGACGGCTCGCTCGCCAGCGAGGGCAATGGCCTGTACCAGTCCACCGACGGCGGCACGTCGTTCCCGTACCTCGCCTCGACGTCGCAGCTCAAGAACCTCACCGACAGCAGCGACCCGGTCGGCACCATCACGCTGGCGTACTCGTCCGCACCCGACAACGGCAACGTGCTGTACGCCGTCGTCGGCGACGCCGGCAAGAACCGCGGCGCCTGCGAGGCCGACCTGCCGGTGCCGCCGGTGACCGACCCGGTCGCCGGCCTGCCGCTCACCGCGGCCGCCTGCGCCAGCGTCCTCAACGGCCTGTACCGGTCCGCGAACGGCGGCGCGTCCTGGGACCTGAAGGCCAACTACGAGACGCTGCTCGCCGCGCCCGGCAGCCAGCTGTCGATCCTCGCCGCGCTGGGCATCGGCCCCGGCTACCAGGCCGGCTACAACAAGTACCTCGCCGACGACCCGACCGACCCCAACCGGCTGGTTTTCGGGCTGGAGGAGACCTACGTCTCGAGCAGCATCGCGCTGCCCGGCCCGGCGGTCTTCCAGCTCATCAACAAGTACTGGGACACCGTCGGCGTGCTCGCGGGCGACAGCGTGGGCCGGACGCCCGGCGGCATCCCGTTCTACGGCGGCATCACGACCACCCACCCCGACCAGCACATCGGCGCGTTCGTGAAGACCCCGACCGGCTCGCGGCTCTACGCCGGCAACGACGGCGGCATCTGGAGCCAGGACACCGGCCGTCTCACGACCGACACCACGTGCACGGTCACCCGGCTCGCGACCGGCATGTCCAACTGCGACTGGAAGAGCCTCAACGACCTGCCGACGGTGCTGCCGTACCACGCCAACATGAAGCCGGACGGCGTCATCGTGGCGGGCCTGCAGGACAACGGCACCGTCATCATCAAGGACGGCAAGGGCATCAACGTCTGCGGCGGCGACGGCGTGCAGGTCGGCGTCACCCGCAACTCGGACGTCTTCTACTGCTCCACGCCCGGCCAGGGCGTGCAGGCCACCAAGGACGGCGGCAAGACGTTCACCAGCATCTACCTGAGCGGCGACGACATCGTCGGGGGCGACGGCCTCACGGCGTACGCGGTGGACCCGACCGATGGCAACCACCTGCTGCGGGCCGGCCGCACGGTGGTGGAGACCGTGGACGGCCCGGACACCGGCGCGACCGCGAGCCAGGGCTTCGCGACCGTCTTCGACGCCGGCTCCTCCGGCGTCCAGGCCGTCGACGGGACGACGTACGACTGGACCGCGTCCGGCACGGCGCTGTCGGGCAAGAACGCCTACGTCGGGTTCTGCCCGGGCATCGCCTGCCGCGGTGTGCTCACCCGGATCGACCAGAACAAGCACGTGATCGCGACGAACGTGAAGGCCGGCTGCAAGAACGCCAAGAAGTCCGGCGCCTGCTGGCACCTGGCCAAGGCCAGGGGCCTGCCGTTCGGGCAGGTGGCCGGCATCGCGATCGACCCGAAGCACCCGCAGACCGTCTACGTCTCGATGAACACCTACAACTTCCTCGGGCTGGACCCGAAGCAGGCGGGCACCGCCAAGGTGCTGGTCAGCCGGGACGCCGGGGAGACCTTCCGCGACCTGACCGGCAACCTGCCGTACGCCGGCGCCAACAACGTCGTGCTGATCGGCCAGCGGCTGTTCGTGGCGACCGAGGTCGGCGCCTTCACTACGCCGGCCGGCTCGAGCAGCTGGCAGCAGCTCGGCAGCGGCCTGCCGGCCGTCCCGGTCCGGGACCTGCAGGCCGACCTGTCCGGCAAGCACCTGGTGGCGTCGATGTACGGACGCGGCGTGTGGACCTTCGCCACCGCCGGCCTCGGCGGCGTCGGCCCGGTGCAGACACCGGGCACGGCGAAGCCCGGTGGCACCGGCGCCGGCCGCGGCGGGCTGCCGGCCACCGGCCTGCCGGTCGGGCTGGCATTCACGGCGCTGCTCCTGCTCGGCACCGGTCTCGCTGTCCGGCGCCGCGCCCGTTCCTAGGCGCTGCTCGGCGCAGGCGTGGTGAGCGGGTTCTCGGCCGGCATCGGCTGCACCGGTGGTCGCACCCGGCGCAGCACCAGCACGACGATGAGCGCGTACAACCAGCCGAGCAGGACGTCGAAGACGTAGTGCTCGCCGGAGTACACGAGCGTCAGCCCCATGAGGGCGGTGTACACCGCGAGGAACACCTTGCCGCGCTTGCGGACCTCGGTCCAGAAGAAGGCCATCAGCAGCGCCGGGATCGCGGCGTGCAGCGACGGAACGGCCGCCACCGGGTTGGAGTAGGCAGCGCCCTTCTCCACCGCGGTGTTCACGGTCTCGCCGCCGATGACGTGCAGCGTCCCCTGGATGACCCGGTCGATCTGCACGCCCGGGCCGAACGCGTTGTTGAGCCCGGCCATCCACGGCGGCGCGGCGGGGAACAGCACGTACGTCGTGAGCACCACGACGGTGAGCGTCACGAAGGCCGCCAGGTAGCGCTTGAACAGCGGGTAGTTCACGCACCACAGCACGATCGCCAGGGTCAGCGACACGAGGAAGTGCGACAGGTAGATGGGCACCGCGACCCGGTCGTACCAGTGCGCGACACCGGGGTCGTAGAAGCGCTCCTGGAGCCAGACGGTCGGCACCTGCCCGCCGAACAGGGCCTTGTCGGCCTCGATCGGCTCGGTGAGGTGGGCCCGGGCGGACGACACCGCGTTGTTGGGGTTGCTGGCGAGCTGGGCCAGCCCGAACAGCGAGCCGCCCATCTCGTTCGCGATACCGCGCAGCAGGTCGTAGGCGAACAGCACGCCCAGCAGCGGCAGCCAGTCCCGCACCACCGCCCGGCGCCAGACGCTGAAGTCACCGCCGCACGCGGCGAACAGCGTCACCAGCATCCAGCTGGTCAGCCACTCCCGACCGGTCGGGACGCCGAACACCGCCAAGAACAGCGTGAACAGGACCACCACGCCCAGCAGCAGCCGGCGGCGCCGTTGCCGGGCCTGGAGCCCGGCCATCCGCCACGGCGAGGTCTCGCTCGGGGCAAGGGGGAGCGCCTCTTCCAGCTCTGCCGTCACGGTGACCACCCTATGCGTCGTACGATGGTGGGCATGTACCGGAGGCTGCTCCTTCCTGAGCCGCGCTGACCGACCAGGTCAAGCGCGGCGCCCTCGTGACCCACGGGGGCTTTTTTGTTGGTCGGGAGCAGACGCAGAGGAGAGGGACATGACCGAGGAGCCCGAGGGCTACGACCCGCACGCCGTCCAGGACACCTGGCTGCCGGTGTGGGACAAGCTCGACCTCAACCGGGCCGGCCGCCGCGCCGGGGCGGAGAAGAAGTACGTGCTGGACATGTTCCCGTACCCGAGCGGCGACCTGCACATGGGGCACGCGGAGGCGTTTGGCATCGGTGACGTCGTCGCCCGGTACTGGATGCGCCGCGGCTACGACGTGCTGCACCCGATCGGCTGGGACTCCTTCGGGCTGCCGGCCGAGAACGCCGCCATCAAGCGCGACGCGCACCCGGCGGAGTGGACCTACGCCAACATCGAGACCCAGGCCGAGTCGTTCAAGCGCTACGGCATCTCCTTCGACTGGTCGACCCGGCTGCACACCTCCGACCCGGAGTACTACCGCTGGACCCAGTGGCTGTTCCTGCGCTTCCTGGAGAAGGGCCTGGCCTACCGCAAGAAGTCCTCGGTCAACTGGTGCCCGCAGGACCAGACCGTGCTGGCCAACGAGCAGGTCGTCGGCGGTCGGTGCGAGCGCTGCGGGGCCGAGGTCACCAAGCGCGAGCTGACCCAGTGGTACTTCAAGATCACCGAGTACGCCGACCGACTGCTCGACGACATGTCGTTGCTGGAGGGCTCCTGGCCCGACCGGGTGCTGCTCATGCAGAAGAACTGGATCGGCCGCTCCACCGGCGCGCACGTGGACTTCCGCGTGGGCGACCGCGAGGT
>JAOPVD010000216.1 GCA_025966295.1 Frankiales bacterium
ACCTGAGCGCGTTGCGGCACTGCACCTCAGCCGGGGAGCCGCTGAACCCGGAGGTCATCCGGGCCTGGCGGGAAGGCACCGGGGGCTTGACCGTGTACGACGGCTACGGGCAGACCGAGACCACGAACGTCGTCGCCAACTTCAGGGGGATGCCGGTCCGACCGGGATCGATGGGCCGTCCCACGCCGGGCTACGTCGTCGAGGTGCTGGACGAGCTCGGCGGACGGGCGCCGGACGGGGTGGTCGGAAGCGTGGCGGTGCAGGCCGACCCCCGGCCCGTGGGGCTGTTCTGCAGTTACTACCGCGACGAGACGGCGACCGCGGCTGCGTTCCGGAACGGCTGGTACTACACCGGGGACAAGGCGGCTCGGGACTCGGACGGCTACTTCTGGTTCGAGGGCCGGAGTGACGACGTGATCACCTCCTCCGCCTACCGGATCGGGCCGTTCGAGGTCGAGTCCGCGCTGGTCGAGCACCCGGCGGTGGCCGAGTCCGCCGTGGTGGGCCGGGCGGATGCGGACCGGACCGAGATCGTGTGCGCCTTCGTCATCCTGGCTGAGGGCGTTGAGGGGACGGCCGAGCTGGCGGCGGAGCTGCAGGAGCACGTGAAGACGTCGACGGCGCCGTACAAGTACCCCCGCGAGGTGCACTTCGTCACTGAGCTGCCGAAGACCGTCAGCGGCAAGATCCGGCGCTCCGAGCTGCGGGATATGCTGGCCGCCGGCGAGTTCGACTCGCCTTCCTGACCACTCGGCGCGTCCCGGGTCCTCCCCAAACGAGAGCGGCCGCCCGCGCCTGCCGGGGGAGCAGGTGCGAGCGGCCGCCGGGCCGCCGGGGTTACGGGCGGTAGACCACGAACACCTTGCGGAGCGTCTCGGTGACGTCCCAGGTGCCCTTCCACCCCAGGGGGAAGACGGCGGTGGAGCCCTTCACGAGCTCCACCGGGTGGGCGCCGTCCTCGGTGACCACCATGCGGCCGGCGAGCACGTGGATGAACTCGCCGCGCTCGGTGAACTCCCAGCGGGACATGCCCGGCTGGCACTCCCAGGTGCCGGTGACGATCCGGCCGTCCAGCTCCTCGGTGAGGATGCGGGCGGCCGTCATGATCTCACCGGTGAGCGGCTCGGCGCTGGGCTGAGCGAGCGGCCGGCGCTCGTCGTCCGCGAAGGCGATGGGCAGGGCCTCGAAGGTCGGGGTCATGTGCGTTACGCCGTCGCCGCGCTCGCCGGCAGGCCGTTGGCCTCGAGGATCTTGCCGACGGTGCCGTCCGCCACCAGCGCCTTGATGTCCTCGTTGAGGGCGGCCAGCAGGCTGGCGTTCCCCTTCGTGAGCGGGAAGACCACCTCGCCGGGCGCGGTCGACGAGGCGATGCGCGGGTCGGACGTGATGTTGTTGGACTTCAGGGCGGTGTTCTGCTTCGCCCGGTAGCCGGCCTCGGCGGTGGTGAGGACGCCGACGTCGACGCGGCCGTTGGTGAGGTCGGAGAGCATGCCGTCCGACGCCTGGTAGATCTTCACGTTGTCCTTGCCCAGGACCTTCTGCAGGTCGGCGTTCCACAGGTAGCCCTGGATGACGCCGACCTTCTTGCCCTTGAGCGACGCGACGTCCGAGACCTCGCTCTTGGACAGCAGCGCCATGCCGTCCTTGTAGACGGTGTCGGTGAGCTCGAGGATCTTCGCGCGGTCGGGCGTGCGGTAGACGCCGCCGATGGCGAGGTCGGCGCGCTTGGACTCGACGCTGCTGATGAGACCGGCGCCGGCGACCGGCTTGGCGTCCAGGGTCAGGCACTCCATCTCGGCGATCTTCTTGATGATCTCGCCGTCGACACCGCCGAAGCCGCCGTCCTTCTGCTCGCTGTAGGGCGGCGAGACGTACACGGACACGGCGAGCTTGCCCTTCGTGAGCGTCGTGACCCCGCTGTGCTTCGGCGTGCAGCCGCCGGTGGCGCTGGACGTGCTGCCGTCGCTGCCACCGCATGCGGTGGCGGCGGCGAGCACCAAGAGGGCGGCCGGGACAGCCACGTACCTGTGCGACCTGGACATGCTCTTCTCCTTCGTAGGACGCGCTGCCTCGTGCAAGCGGGTCTGACTGGTGGTGCGGGTGGAACAGCTCATGGCGAGCCGCGCTTGAGGGGGTTGCGGATCCCCAGCAGGGCCACGGCCGTCAGCGACAGCACGGCGTACATGACGCCGGCGAGGGTGAGGGCGGCGGTGTACTGGAAGCTGATCGACGCGGCGTTGTAGGCCCGGCTCAGCAGCTCGGGCGTGGAGATGGCGAAGGCCAGCGAGGTGCCCTGGTAGAGCACGATCGCGAACCCCACCAGGGGCGGGATCACGATGCGCAGCGCCTGCGGGAGCACGACCAGGCGCAGCTCCTTGAACGGGCTCAGCCCGAGGGCCCGGGCGGCCTCGCGCTGGCCGCGGGGCACCGCGTTCAGGCCGGCCCGGATGATCTCGCTGGTGTAGGCCCCCGTGCTGATCCCGAGCGCCACCGTGGCGGCCAGGAAGTTCTCCAGGGTGAGCCCGACCTGGGGCAGCCCGTAGTAGACGAGGTACAGCACGATGAGGCCCGGCGCGCCCCGGCCCAGCTCGACGAGGGTCAGCGCGACCCACCGCACCGCCCGTCCGCGGGCGGTCGTGCCGGTGGCCAGCAGCACCCCGAGGGGCAGGCCGACGCACAGGCTCGACACGGTCAGCTTGACGGTGACCCACAGGCCGGGAAGGAAGTCGGGCAAGAAGTTCTGCCACTCCTGCAGGAGGCTCATCTACGCGGCCATCCGCTGCACCAGCGCCCGGTCGGCGTACCGGGCCACCGCGGCGATCGGCAGGCTGAGCAGGATGTAGAGCAGGCCCGCCGTCGCGAACACGCTCAGCCCCTGCAGGCTGGCCTGCGTCTCCTGGAAGGCGTGGAAGGTGATGTCCTGCGCGCCGATGACGGACGCGATCGCGCTGTCCTTCAGCAACGCGATCGCGTACGTCGCAGCCGGTGGGATCACGACGACGAGGGCCTGCGGGAGGACCACCCGGCGGTACAGGCTCAGGTTCGGCAGCGCGAGCGCCCGGCCGGCCTCCCACTGCCCGTCCGGCACGGCCTCGATGCCGGCGCGGTAGATCTCGGACATGTACGCCGCCGCGATCAGGCCCAGCCCACCGACGGCCGCCTGGAACGTCGAGAGCTGGGCGAGGTCGGAGCTCAAGCCGTAGTAGACGAGGAACAGCCACACGATCGGGGGCACCGCCCGGATCACCTCGACGACGGCGATCACCGGGGCCCGGAGCAGCCAGTTCCGGCTGCGGCGCAGCAGCGCCAGCGGCAGGCCCAGCACGACGCCCACCCCGAAGGCCCCGGCGGTGATGAGCACGGTGGTCTGGATGCCCGTGGCGAGCACCTGCAGGAAGTCGGCCATCAGCGGTCCCGGACGGCCTTGAGGAACCGGATGGTCCGCTCGTGCTGGGGGTTGCGCATGAGCTCCTTGGCGGGGCCCTGCTCGACGATGCGGCCGTCGGCCATGAAGACGATCCGGTCGGCCACGTCCTGCGCGAAGTGCATCTCGTGGGTGACCACGATCATCGTCATGCCCTCGTGCGCCAGCCGTCGCATGGTGCCGAGCACCTCGAGGCCCAGCTCCGGGTCCAGGGCCGAGGTGGGCTCGTCGAACAGCATCAGCTTGGGGTCCATGGCGAGCGCGCGGGCGATGGCGATGCGCTGCTGCTGACCGCCCGAGCACTTGGCGGGAGAGACCTCGGCGTGGTCGCGCAGCCCGACGTGCTCGAGCTCCTGATAGGCCCGCTTCTTCGCCTCCTCGCGGCTGCGGCCCAGGCTGTGGACCTGCGCGAGGGCGACGTTCTCGACGGCGCTGAGGTGCGGGAACAGGTTGAAGGACTGGAACACCATGCCGACGTCGCGGCGGTGCGCCGCCAGCGCGGTCTTGGACACCTGCGTGCGCCCGCGGCGCTGCCCCGCGCCGACCTCGTTGCCGGACAGCAGGACGGTGCCGCTCTCCGGCGTCTCCAGGAAGTTGATGGAGCGCAGCAGGCTGCTCTTGCCGGCGCCGCTGGGGCCGATCAGGGCCACCACCTCGCCGCCCGCGACGTCCAGCGACACGTCGTGCACGACCCGGTTGCCCTTGTAGCTGACGCAGATGTCCTGGAGCCGCAGCAGCGGAACGTCGAGGGTCGTCATGTGCAGTCCAGTCCTTCGGGTGGGGGCGTCGGGGGCGGGGGTGCTCAGCGCACGGGTTCGCCCTGCAGCCGGAAGACCGGTTCGAAGCTCGGGTCGGTCAGGGCCGGCCGGTCCGCCCGGAACGGCTCGACGGGGTAGTCGGTCCGGCCCTCCAGGGAGAGGTCCGCGAGGATCGTGCCGAGCAGGCTCCCGAACTTGGCGGCGTGGCCGGCGCCGTTCCCGACCGTGATGCGTGGGTGGCCCGGCAGCCGGTCGAGGATGAAGTCCCGGTCCGGCGGCATGTCGTAGCAGCAGGTCCGGCTGTAGAGCTCCGGCCCGACCGCGCCGGGCAGCCGCTCCCGCAGAAAGGCCGCGAGCAGCTCCACCTCGTCGGCGCGTGGCGCGAACGAGCGCGTCTCCTGGGTGACGAACCGGCCGCTGAGGTCCCGGCCGAGCTTGACCGCGGTCTCGCCGTACACCGGGAAGCCGTAGAACAGCGTGGGCCCGTGCCAGATCCACATCGGGAAGCGATCGGGCAGGAAGTCGCGGACGTTGGGGGTGGCGAAATAGCTGACCTGCTCCTGGCTGAGCGTGATCCGCCAGTCGAGGCCGAGGGCGGGCAGCATGTCCGGGAGCCACGACGCGGTGCACAGCACCACCGCGTCCGCCTCGAAGTCCCCTTTGTCGGTGCGGACCGTGACACCGTCCGGGCGGGAGTCGAGCTCGGTCACCCGGGTGTCGTAGGAGAACGTCACGCCGAGCTGGGTCGCGAGCGCGATGTGCGCGGCATTGGCGCGTCGGATGTCCAGGATCCCGCCGTCCTCCTGGAACAGCCCGACGACGTCGTCGCCGATGCTCCACTGCGGCCAGCGGCTGCGGATCTGCGCGGCCGTCAGGTCCTCGGAGGCGATGCCGGCCGGCGCCAGCGAGCGCTTGTAGTTCTCCAGCTCCTGCTGCCCGTCGGAGCCGGCGACCGCCAGGTCGAGGCCGCCGGTCTTGAGGACCAGCTGCAGGCCGGTGCGCTCCTCCACCTGCGCCCAGGTGTCGAACATCGCCTGCGTCAGGGCGGTGTAGACGGGGGAGTGGTAGGCGTGCCGGATGATCCGCGAGTGGTCCTCGGAGGCGCCGCGGGTGTGGCCCATCCCGAACTGCTCCAGCACGAGCACCCGCTCGGCGCCGTGCTCAGCCAGCCAGTACGCCGTCGCCGTGCCGAGAGCGCCCGCACCGATGACGATGTGGCTGTAGGCGCGGCTCATGTGAGGTAACTCTCGGTCGGCGGGATGGCACCAGCATGGAGGCCCCGCCGAGCGGCCGGAATGGCAGATTGTCGCAACCTGACCTGCTGTTGCCCGTCAATCGTCGAATCTAGCCGGTGGACGCCTGACGTCATCCCATCACGCTGAAGCTGCTGTCCCTGTTGATCTCGCGCTTGCGGCTGTAGTGCCCGAGGTCGGCGACGTAACCGGTGCGCGGCAGCGTGACCTGCAGCGGTTCGGCGTCGTGGTCGTGGCCGGTCTCGCAGGCCGCGATCAGCTCGGCGAGGAAGCGGCCGGCGACCGGGGCGTTCTTGAACTGGTTGCCGCTGGTGCCGATGGCGACGTAGAAGCCGTCGAGGCCGGTCCGGTCGTAGATCGGGATCCAGTCGTCAGACACGTCGTACACGCCGGCGATGCCCCGGGCGCCCTCGGGCACGGCCAGGTCGGGAAGCCGGCGGGCGGCCCGGTAGACCTGGGCCCGGTAGACCTCCTGCGTCGGGTTGCGGTCGTAGGCGTCCGGGTCGTCGAGCCATTGCAGCGGGTCGCACTCCGGCTCGGTGCCGCCGACCAGCAGGCCGTCGCCAGGCGTGCCACGGAAGTAGGTGCCGAGGTCGAGGTCGGCGACCAGCGGCCCGGGCGCGCCCACCCCGTAGCCCTGCGGCGCGGCGACGTGGTGGACCTCCTGCCGCATCGGGCGGGTGCCGACGTTGAAGTCGCCGAGGACGTCGGCCAGCGTGTTGATCGCGCCGGAGTGCGGGCCGGCCGCGTTCACGACGACCGGTGCCACGAGCCGGGTGCCGTCGGCGAGCGTGACGCCTGCGATCCGGCCGGCGGCGCGGTCGACGGTGACCACCTCGGCCCGCACCCGCAGCTGCGCCCCCAGCTGCTGGGCCGCCGCCATCAGGTTGTGCGCCGCCAGCTGCGGGTCGTCGATGAAGCCCGAGTCCGGCGTCCAGACGCCCGTCACCTCGCCGGTGGCGTCGGCCCAGAAGGCCTCGTCGTCGATCCGCTTGGGCGGGTGGTACCGGCCCGGGTCGAGCAGCGGCAGCCGCTCCCGGACGGTCGCCGGGTCCCAGACCTCGTAGGGCACCCCGACCTGGTCGAACAGCCCGAGGACCTTCGCGCGGTCCTGCCCGGGCGACTCCAGGATCAGGCCGCCGACCTTGTAGAAGCGGGCCAGCCCGGCGGTGTCCCGGTGGCCGAGGTGGCCCTCCCAGTCCTCCCAGGCGAACTTTGACTCCCATGCGGCGACGACCCCGGTCCAGGTCGAGTAGTTGTAGCGGACCACCGCAGAGGAGGCGCTGGTCGAGCCGGTGCCCGGCCCGGTGCCGCGGTCGACCACGCACACCCGCCGGCCGCCCCGGGCGAGCTCGAGCGCGATCGAGCTGCCGATCACGCCGGCGCCGATGATGACGGCGTCGTAGGTCAACTCGCTCATGACGGAACTCCCTCTGGTGCGCTGAGCACGAAGTTGTCACGCGCGGCGCGGGCCTTGGCACCTCTGTCTGTAGGAACTCCACGCCGCCCCTTGCTACAAGCCGACAGTCGCCCGGTGCACCATGTGCGGGTGCTGAGCGAACTGCAGGCCCTGGCCGAGGGGCTGGCGACCCGGCTGGACCGTGGCGTCGCGATCGACGACCAGCGGTTGCGGCTGCTGGTGCACACCGCCCATCACGGTCCGGTCGACGAGGCCCGGCTCGAGTCGATCATGAGGCTGCAGGCCCTGCCGGAGACGGTGGCCTGGGTGTTGAGCCTGGGCATCGACCGCACCGCCGAGCCGGTCCTGCGGGTGCCGGCCAACCCGGCGCTCGCGTCGCTGGCCCGGGTGTGCGCCCCGCTGCGGCTGGGCGCGGAGCTGCTGGGCTACCTGTGGCTCATCGACGCCGACGAGTCGCTCACCGAGGCGGAGCTCGGCATCGTCGCCGAGACGGCCCGCTCGGCGGCGCTCGTGGTGCAGCGCGAGCGGCTGCTGGACGATCTCGAGGCCGGCCGGCAGCGGGAGGCGATGCGGGACCTGCTGGCCGACGACCAGTCGGTGCGCAGCGCAGCGGCGGAGGCGCTCGCGACCGCGGTGGAGCCGCACGCCGGGCGCGCCAGCGTGGTCGTCCTCCAGGTACCGGAGGTCCCGGACCGGACCGCGCAGGAGGTGGTCGCCGCGGTCGACGACGCGCTGGACCGCGCCGCCCGGCGGCTGGTGCCACGGCGCTGCCTGCGCCTGGCCCGGGTGGACCACGGCGTGCTCGTGGTGCCGTCGGCGAGCAACCGGCGCGGACTGGCGCTGGAGGTGGCCGTGATGGCCCGCGCTGAGCTGGCACGGGTCCTGGACGTCACCGACCTGCGCAGCGGCATCGGTGACGAGGTGGCCGATCACGTCGAGCTGCTCAGCAGCTACCGGCAGGCCCAGAGCGCGCTGCGGGTCGCGCAGATCGTCCCGGGGTTCGGCCCGGACGTGGCCTGGTCCGAGCTGGGTGTCTACCGGGTGCTCGTGCACCTGCCGCTCGAGGCGCTCCCGCAGGACGCGGTGCCGCCGCGGCTGCTGGGGCTGCTCGACTCCGCGAGCGGCCGCGAGCTGGTCCGCACCGTCGAGGTCTTCCTCGACCAGGCCGCCGACATCCGTTCGACCGCGGCCACCCTGTCGGTGCACCGGACGAGCCTGTACTACCGGCTGTCCCGGTTCACCGAGCTGACCGGCCTGGACCTGCACGACGGCAAGGACCGGCTCTCGGTGCACCTCGGGCTCAAGCTGGCCCGGCTGTCCGGCATGTACGCCGAGAGCAGCCGGGCCAGACCGCGCGCCCGCTAGACCACCGCGCCGTACCCGGGCTCGGGCCGGCCGGTCCGGGCGGCCGACGACGGCCTGCCCTTGGGCAGCGGTGGCGCCGCCTTGCTGCGCCGCTCCAGGAGCAGCAGCAGCGGGGTGGCGGTGAAGGCCGAGGAGTACGTCCCGACGATCAGGCCGATGAGCATGGCCAGCGCGAAGTCGGTGAGTGAGTCGCCGCCCAGCACCGTCAGCGCCGCCAGGATGAACATCGCCCCGATGCCCGTGTTCACGGTGCGCGGCGCGGTGGCCAGCACGGCGTCGTTCGCCACCTCCGGCAGCGGTCGTTTCCGCTTGGCGGCCCAGGTCTCCCGGATCCGGTCCAGCGTCACGATGCTGTCGTTGATGGACACCCCGATGATCGTCAGCGCGGCGGCCAGGAAGATGCCGTCGATCGGCTTGCCCAGCCAGGCGAAGGCACCCACCACGAACAGCACGTCGTGGAACATCGCCGTCACCGCAGCCGCCGCGAACGTCCACCGGAACCGCACCGCCAGGTAGGCCAGCTGTGCGAGCAACGCGATGCCGAGCGCCAGCAGGGCCTTGTTGCGCAGCTCGTTGCCGAGCGTCGGCCCGATCAGCTCGTCGCGCTTCTCCGCGACCTCACCACCGAGCGGCTTCAGGGCCGCGGTGATCTTGTCCTGCTCGTCGTCGGTGAGCGTGCCGGAGCGGACCGTGATGTCGCCGTCGCCGGACGCCTGCACCACCGACTGCGGGAAGCCGGCGTCGCCGACCGCCTTGCGGGCCTGGTCGATGTCCACCGCCTGCGTCGTCGAGTACTCGACCAGCCGGCCGCCGGTGAACTCGACGCCGAGGTTCAGCCCGCGCACGAAGATGCCGGCGACGGCCACCAGGACCGCGACCGCCGAGATGCCCAGCCACAGCCGGCTCCGGCTCATCAGGTCGGGGTTGCGGCGGCGCAGCAGCTCGCGGAACCGGCCGAGGCTGGCCAGCCCGGTGATGCGCGGGTGCTTGAGGACGAGCTGCCGCTTCACGGCGAACTCGGCGAGCACCCGGCCGACGACGAGCGCGGACACCATCGAGGCCAGAACACCGATGCACAGGGTGATCCCGAAGCCGCGGACCGGCCCGGAGGCGAGCTGGAACAGCAGCCCGGCCGCCAGCAGGGTGGTGGCGTTGGAGTCGGCGATGGCGCTCCAGGCGTTCCGGAACCCGGCGGTCAGTGCGCCCCGCATGCCGCGCTTGTGACCCTCGGCGTACTCCTCCCGGGCACGTTCGAAGACCAGCACGTTGGCGTCGATCGCGAGACCTGCCGACAGCAGCAGCCCGGCGAGGCCGGGGAGCGTGAGGGTGGCGCCCAGGCCGACGAGGGCGCCGTACGAGATGACCCCGTAGGAGGCGAGGGCGACGCTGGCCAGGAAGCCCATGAGGCGGTAGACCACGATGAGGAACAGGGCCGTCAGGCCCAGGCCGATCACGGCCGCCTTCTTGCTGGCGGTGATGGCGTCGGCGCCGAGGGTCGGGCCGACGGTCCGCTGGTCGATCACCTCGACCGGCACCGGCAGCGCGCCGCCCTTGATGAGGGCCGCGAGGTCAGCGGACTCGGCCTGGCTGAAGCTGCCGGTGATCTGGGTGGAGCCGCCCTGGATGCCGACGTTGCAGGCGATCGACGGGTCGACCTGGGGCGAGGAGATCACCTCCCCGTCGAGGACGATCGCGACGCGGCGCTGCGGGTCCCCGGCGGGCGCGCACGCCGCCTGGCCGGTCAGCTTCGCCCAGGCGCGGTCGCCCGCGCCGTTGAAGCCGATGTCGACCGACCAGGAGGTGCCGAACTGGTCCAGGTTGGCGGTGGCGTCCTTGACGCCCTCGCCGGTCATGGCGGCGCCGGCCAGCTGCAGCTGCTCACCCCCCTCGGACAGCGTGAGCGGCTTGGAGGTGTCGAGGGTCGCCGCGTCCACCGGGGCGGGGGCGGTGGTCTGCGGGGTGGACACGTTGACGGCGTGGAAGGTCAGCTGCGCGGTCCGGCCGATGGCGGCGGCGGCCTCCTTGGGGTCCTGGACCCCCGGGAGCTCGACGATGATGCGCTTCTCGCCCGCGCGGGCCAGGGTCGGCTCGCTGACTCCGAGGGCGTCGACGCGGCGGCGCAGCACCTCCAGGGCGCGGTCGGTCGCCTCGGCGTTGGCCTTGACGGTCGGTGAGTCGCGGGCCTCCAGGACGATCTGTGTGCCGCCGCGCAGGTCGAGGCCGAGCTGCGGCGGCTTGGTGATGCTGAAGAAGAGGGACAGGGACAGCACGGCGAGCGCGAGCAGGCCGCGGACCAACGATCCGGACAAGGGGTCTCCGACAGGGAGGCACGCCGCGCCTCAGGCGCGGCGTGCAGGGGCAGGACGCTCAGGTACCTGCGGAGAACGGGGGCGACCGGCCGGTCGGGGCAGCCGTGACCAGGCCGGCGGGGGCGGTGCCGGGCGGCCGTGGCAGCTGGACCAGCAGCAGCGGTGCCGACAGTGCGGGGTGGCCCGGGGTGACGCCGCTCGGGGGCTGCGGCGGGCTCGGGTGCGTGCTCTGGCCGGCTGCGGTCAGGGCCTGCTGGTGCGCGGGCACGGCCCGGCGGTGCACCGTGGTGCTGGTACCCCCGACGGTGGCCACGGACGCGCTGGCGCGGTGGCCGGCGGCGGTCAGGGTGGTGGCTGCGGAGGCCGGGGTGACGCCGAGGGAGGCCAGCGCGACGATGAGCAGCAGGAGCAGGCGGGCGCGCGCACGCGAGCGTGGAGCCGTCACGTCCTGCCCTTCCGCTCGCCGGTCCGTCCCGCAAGGCAACGCCTTCGGAGCCGCCAGCCTTCCACACCTCACCTGCTGAGGCCGGCCACCAGGTTGATCATCACGGCGATGATGACAGCCCCGAACAGGTAGGACACCAGCATGTGCCCGAGCGCGAGCCGGCGCATCCAGGGCGTCTGGAGGTCGGTGTCGGAGACCTGGAACGTCATCCCGACGGTGAACGACAGGTAGGCGAAGTCGCTCCACCTCGGCGGGCCGTCGGCGTTGAAGTCGATGCCGCCGTCCTCGCCACCGAAGTACAGCCGGGCGTACCTGGCGGTGAACACGGTGTGGACGAGGAACCAGGAGCTCACCACCGAGGCCACGGCCAGCGCCACGTGCAGCGCCTTCGCGAAGCCCTGGCTGTGCGCGGCGTCGGCGATGGCGAACGCCACCGCGACCAGGCTGGCGACCGAGGCGATGAGCAGGATCAGGTCCGCCAGCGCCCGGGTGGGGTCCTGCTTCTCGGCGGCGCGGGCGGTGTCCTGCGGGTCCAGGCCCCAGCTGAGCCGCCAGACCACGACGACGTAGACCAGCGCGGCGACGTCCCAGCCCAGGAGCGCGCCGTACGCGCCGTTGACCGCGGTGCCGACGGCGGTGCCGACGCCGACCGCCGTACCGATGAGTGCGGCCAGGGAGACCAGCTGCAGCGCGCTGGGCTCGCGCGCAGGCCGCCGGGCGCGCACGTCCTCGACGGCGCGCCGGTCAGGTCGAGCCGGGGACCACATGCCGGGCCGTTCCCGCCCGGCCCCGGCTCACTCCCCGTTGATCAAGGCGGGGTACGGCGGCGCTGGTGCCGGGCGTACCAGCGGCGGCCGTGCCAGCGCTGCTGGTGCCACGCGAACCGCGGCAGCGGCCCGGGAGGCGTGAGCCAGTACGCGTCCGGCGGCGGCTGCGGGGTGGCCCGCAGCAGGGGCAGGTCGGCGACGACCACCTGGGCCTCCGGGCCGTGCGCCACGGCGAGCGGTGTCCCGTCGGCGGCCCAGATCCCGGTCGCCGGCTCGAACGTCCCGCGGTACTGCAGCGGCCACAGCCCCGGCATCGGGCAGGCCAGCGCCCCGCTGTGCGAGGCGTGCACGATCGGGGCGCCGACGTGCCGGGCGAAGCAGGCGGGGGTCGCGAGCGCGCGCGTCCGGTTGGCCGCCTCCCAGGCGTCGAACAGCCGGTGCGGGTGCCACCGCGGCGCGCTCCACCAGCCGCTGCCGCCGAGGACCAGGTCGACCTTGCCGGCCAGCCGGTGCACGGTCCGGCTGCGGGTCAGCTCCCAGCAGACCGCCAGCCCGACTGCGGTGCCGTCGAGGTCGACGAGGCCGTCGTCGCTGCCGCCGACGTAGAGGGCGTTCTCCCACATGGTGGGCAGGTCCTTGTCGTGCCGGGCCCGGATGCCGGTGCGGTCCACAGCCAGGACGGCGTTGCGGACGTCACCGTCGGGGTCGCGGACCAGCAGGCTGCCGGTGAGCAGCACGTCGTGGCTGCGGGCCCAGTCGCAGAGCGCCTGCACCGCCGGCCCGTCGAGCGGCTGCGCGGCCGCCGCCACCTCGGGCAGGAAGGCCACCCCGGAGGTGAAGAACTCCGGCAGCGCGACCACCGTGGCGCCGTCCCGCGCCGCCCGTGCGACCGCCGCGGCGGCGAGCTCGAGGTTGGCGTCGACGTCGCCGAGCACGGCTTGCAGCTGGACGGCAGCCACCCGCCGTACGTCGGTCCCCTGGGGCATGTCGTTGACAGTAGCTCCCGGGATGTAAAGCAGGTCAGGCGGCCACGGCGGCGCTGGCCACCAGGGTGTGGACGACCTTGACAGCGAGGGCGACGAGGAGCTGGAGGGCGACCTCGGCGGCCAGGGCGATGAGGAACTCAAGCATCGGACTGCTCCCGACAGGCGTACGGCTGGGTGTGACGTACTGACAGTGCGTGACGGAGTTGACGCGCAGCGTCAGGTTGCGTGGACGGCAGGTGAACGGCTGCCGACGACCGCCGCCGCCGTGCCGCCCGCGGCCGCCCCCAGCGCGAGCGTCCACCCGACCGGCCCGAGCGGCCGGCAGCCGAAGAACTGGCTGACGCCGGGCGTCATGATGATGGCCCCCAGAGCCAGGAACGAGACGGCCACGGCCCCGATGACCAGCGGGCTGCGCCAGCCCATGACCAGGGTCTGGCCGAGCTGCGCCGACACCAGCGCCACCAGCCCCACCGTGTTGGTGTGCGCCTGCGTCCCGAGCGGACGGGCCAGCCGCCAGGCCGTCGTGGCGGCGCCCGCGGTCACCACGGCCCGCAGCACGATGTCGCGGGTGAGTGCGCTGCCCAGCGACGACGAGGGCCCCTCGGCGGCCAGCACGTCGGGCGTGAGCCCGGGGGGCGGGCGCAGGGCCACGGCCATCGAGGGCAGCACGTCGGTGAGCAGGTTGACGAGCAGCAGCTGCCGGGTCGACAGCGGGCTGTCGCCGCCGACCAGGGCGGCGCCGAGCGTGAACAGGATCTCGCCGAGGTTGCCGCCGAGAAGGATGGCGAGCGCGTCCCGCACCGAGGCCCACATCGCCCGGCCCTCGAGGATCGCGGCGCCGGTGGTCTCGATCCGGTCGTCGGTGACGACGACGTCGGCGGCCTCCCGGGCGGCGGCGGTGGCGTGCTCGCCGAGCGCCAGGCCGACGTCGGCGATCCGGATGGCGGCGGCGTCGTTGGCCCCGTCCCCGGTGACCGCCACGGTCCGGCCGGCCCGCCGCAGGCCCTGGACGATGCGGACCTTCTGGCCGGGCGTGACCCGCGCGAACACCCCGACCTCGGGCAGCTGCGTGGCCAGCTCGTCGTCGCCCAGGGTGTCCAGCTCCGGACCGGTCATCACCCGCCGGCCGTTCAGGGTGCCGAGCTCGGCGGCGATCGCCTCGGCGGTGCCGGGGTGGTCACCGGTCACCATGACGATCTCCACCCCGGCCTGCTGCAGCGCCCGTACGGCGGCCGCGGAGGTCGGGCGGACGGTGTCGGCCAGCCCCAGCAGACCGAGCAGCTCGAGCCGGTCGACCCGGGACTGGTCGAGGTCGTCCCGGCTGCGGGCGCTCCGCTCGGCGACGGCGAGCACCCGGTAGCCACGCCGCGCCAGCCGGTCGGTCACGTCGGTGAGGCGCTGGCGGTCGGCCGGCCCCAGCGGCACCGGCCCGCCGGCCCGCCGCCAGGTCGTCGTGCGCTCGAGCACCACCTCCGGCGCGCCCTTGACGCTCAGGCACACGCCGCCGTCGTCCTCGCCGAGGACGGCGTGGTAGGCCCGGCCCGGCTCGAACGGCAGGTCGTCCAGCGGCCGCCACCCGGCTCGGCCCTCCACGGCCGCGATCCCCAGCGCCCGGGCGCCGTCCACCACGGCCCGGTCGGTCGGATGCGGTTGCGGGCCGTCGCCCGGACTGGCCCGGACGGCGGCGGCGACCACGGCGCGCAGCACCGGGTCGAGGTCCTCGACCGCGGCGTCCCGGCTGCCGTTGGAGACCCGCCGCAGGCTGATGCGGCCCTCGGTCAGCGTCCCGGTCTTGTCGAAGCACAGCACATCGACCCGGCCGAGCGCCTCCAGGGTGGCGGGCTTGCGCACCAGCGCGCCGCGGGCGGACAGCCGCCGGGCGGCGGCCAGCTCGGCCACGGTGGCGACGAACGGCAGGCCCTCCGGGATGGCGGCGACGGCCAGGTTGACCGCGGTGCCGAAGGCCGGGACCAGCGGGCGCCGGCGCACGACCGCGTTGCCGAACAGCACGACACCGGCGCCGAGCGACAGCGGCAGCGTGACCCGGGTCAGGGTGCGCAGCCGGGCCTCCACCCCGCCCGGCA
>JAOPVD010000243.1 GCA_025966295.1 Frankiales bacterium
CGGGCCGGGCGGCCGCCCGGCGGGCGCGCTGGGCGCGCAGCACCGCCTGCCGGCGCAGGTGGACGACGAACGTGACGAGCAGCACGTCGAGCAGCACGTGGACGAACAGCGCCGGCCGGAGGCCGAACAGCGCCAGCCCCAGCGAGACCAGCGCCAGGCCGACCAGCACCAGGAGCGTCCGGAGGCGGCGCTCGGCGGCGGTGCGGCGGGCTCGGACGAGCGGCTCCTCCGGCACGTCCTCGTCCAGCTCCTCCGCGGCAGCGGGCGCCGGCCGCGGCGACTTGGTCTCGGAGACGACGAGCGAGGACTGCGCGCGCCGGGGGACCAGCACGTCCCGGGCGCCGCGGCGGGAGAGCACCCGCATCGCGTCGCTGAACCGGTCAGCCGACCGCAGCGAGGTCGCGCTGTCGTGGCTCCGCAGGGCCATCGGCACCAGCACAGCGAGCCACGCGCCCACGATCACCAGGAGAATCAGACCGCTGCCCACGGCTACTGACGGTAGTGATGCAACAGCGCAGGACGGTGGAGGTGCGTCGGTGTGTCGCCTTGTCTTTCAGGCGATCTGATCGGCCCGCCAGCGGCGGAGCAGTCCCTCGGGCACGTCCTCGACCGTCACGGCGAACGACAGGTGGTCGCGCCACTCCCCGTCGATGTACAGGAACCGCGGGTGCAGGCCCTCGTGGCGGAAGCCCAGCTTCTCCAGGACCCGGCGCGACGGGGCGTTCTCCGGCCGGACGTTTGCCTCGATCCGGTGCAGGCCGACATCGGTGAAGCAGTGGTCCACCACCAGCGCCAGGGCGGTCGGCACCACCCCGCGCCCCGCGAGCTGGGCGTCCACCCAGTAGCCCACGCTGGCGCTCTGAAAGGCCCCGCGCACGACGTTGGACACCGTCACCTGACCGGCCAGCTCGCCGTCGTAGGTGACCGCGAAGGGCAGGCAGCGGCCGGCCTTGGCCTCGTGCCGCAGCACCCGCAGCATCGCGGCGAACGACCCCGGGCTGTGCCGCTCCCCCCACGGCGTGGAGGCCTGCCCCGGCTGCCGCCCCTCCCAGGGCGCGAGCCAGTCCTCGTTGCGGACCCGCATCTCGCTCCAGCTGGCGGCGTCGCGCAGCCGCAGCGGCCGGACCCCGACCCGCTCGTCGGCCAGGCTGGCCGGCCAGCCCTGCGCGCTCACCTCAGTGGTCCCCGCCGCGCAGCTGCGCGACCGCGTGGCCGACCACCGGCGCGAGGACCGCGACCCCGTCCCGCACGCCGCCGGGCGAGCCGGGGAGGGTGACGACCAGGCAGGCGCCGAGCGTGCCGGCGACCGCCCGCGACAAGATCGTGGTGGGGACCCGCTCGCGGTTCTCGGTGCGCAGCGCCTCGGCGAGGCCCGGGACGGTCCGGTCCAGCAGCGGCAGCACGGCGTCGGGGGTCACGTCGCGCGGCGCCAGCCCGGTGCCGCCGGTGGTGACGACCAGGTCGTGCCCGCCGGCGGCCGTGACCACGGCGTGCGCGATGGCCGGTGCCTCGTCCGGCACCACCACCACGTCGGAGACCGCGAACCCGAGCCCGGCCAGCAGCTCGGCCAGCAGCGGTCCGGAGGCGTCGGGGCGCAGGCCGACGTGCGAGCGGTCGGAGACGGTGATGACCGCGGCCCGGGCACCGGCCGGCAGGCCGGCTACCGCTGCCACGACCCGGTCTTCCCTCCGGTCTTGGACAGCACGTGTACACCGCTGATGGTGCTGCGCGGGTCGACCGCCTTGGTCATGTCCACCACGGTGAGGCAGGCGACCGTGACGGCGGTGAGCGCCTCCATCTCCACCCCGGTCCGGTCGGCGGTGCGGGCGGTCGCGGTCACCGCGACGCCGCCGTCGTCCACCACCAGGTCGACCGTCACGCCGTGCAGGGCGATGGGGTGGCAGAGCGGCACCAGGTCGGGGGTGCGCTTGGCGCCCATGATGCCGGCGACCCGCGCCACGGCGAGCACGTCGCCCTTCGGCACGCCCTCCCCGCGCAGCAGCGCCACGCACTCGGCGGACAGCTCGACCCGCCCGGCGGCGGTGGCGGTGCGCACCGTCACCTCCTTGTCCGCCACGTCGACCATCCGGGCGGCACCCTCGTCGTCCACGTGCGAGAACCGGCTCACTGCTGCCGCCGCTCCAGCATCGCCACCTGCACCGGAGTGCCGGCGGGCACCAGCTCGACGTCCTCCGGCACGATGGCCAGCGCGTTGGCGCGAGCCAGCCCGGCGACCAGGTGGGAGCCGGCCCCGGACACCGACGACACGACGTACGCGCCGTCCTTGACCTCCAGCCAGACCCGCAGGAAGGACCGTTTGCCGCGCGGCGAGCGCAGGTCGCCGGTGGTGATCGCGGAGATCACCGGACGGGTGATGTGCGGGACGCCGAGCATCCGCCGCAGCGCCGGGCGGACGAACACCTCGAACGACACCAGCGCGCTGACCGGGTTGCCGGGCAGCCCGAACACCGGGGTGCTGTCGGGGCCGATGGTGCCGAAGCCCTGCGGCATGCCGGGCTGCATGGCCACCCGGTGGAAGCCGACGGTGCCGAGCCGGGACAGCACCTCCTTGACCACGTCGTACGCCCCGACCGAGACCCCGCCGGAGGTGAGCAGCAGGTCGGCCCGGACCAGCTGGTCCTCGAGGGTGTCCAGCAGCTTCTTGCCCTCGTCGGGCACGATCCCGACCCGGTAGGCGATGGCACCGGCCTCGACGCAGGCGGTCGTGAGCGCCAGGCTGTTGCTGTCGTAGAGCTGGCCCGGCTGCAGCACCCCGCCGGGCTCGACCAGCTCGGTGCCGGTCGACAGCACCACCACGCGCGGGCGCGGGCGCACCAGCAGCCGGGAGCGCCCGACCGCCGCGGCCAACCCGATCTGGGCGGAGCCGAGGTGGCTGCCGGCCCGCAGCACCAGCTCACCAGCGGTGACGTCCTCCCCGGCGCGGCGGACGTGCGCCCCGACCTCGGGGCGGCGGTCGATGCGGACCTGGGTGGTGCCGCCGTCGGTCCACTCGACCGGGACCACCGCGTCGGCGCCCGGCGGCAGCAGCGCGCCGGTCATGATCCGCACGCACAGGCCGGGCTGGACCCGCAGCGGCGAAGCCGGGCCGGCCGGCACGTCGCCGACCACCGGCAGCACCGCCGGCACGTGCGCCAGGTCGGCGGCGCGCACGGCGTACCCGTCCATGGCGCTGTTGTCGAAGCCAGGCAGCGGCTGCGGCGCGACCACGTCTTCGGCGAGCACGCAGCCGTGGGCGTCGAGCAGGCCCACCTCCAGCGGCGCCAGCGGTTGCACGACGGACAGGATGTCCGCGAGGTGCTCATCGACGCTGCGCAGCCCCGGAGCAGGCATCCCAGCAGTGGTCATACCCGGAAGCGTCACTGCTGCGGCAGCCAGTCGCGCAGCCACGCCAGCAGCGGAGGCCCGAGGTCGTCCCGCTCGCTCGCGAGGCGGACCACCGTCTTGAGGTACTCGAGCCGGTCACCGGTGTCGTAGCGACGGCCGCGGAACACCACGCCGTGCATGGGTTCCAGCCCCACCAGCTCCTGGAGCGCGTCGGTCAGCTGGATCTCGCCGCCGCGGCCGGGCGGGGTGCGGCGGAGCACCTCGAAGACCGTCGGCGAGAGCACGTAGCGCCCGATGACCGCCAGGTTGCTCGGCGCGTCCTCGACTGCGGGCTTCTCGACCAGACCGGTGATCTGCACGACGTCGCCGCTGCCCGCCACCGCGGCGCAGCCGTAGAGCGACACCTGCTCGGGCGACACCTCCATGAGGGCGATCACGCTGCCGCCCTCGCGCTCCTGGATCTTGACCATCTCCTCCAGCAGCGGGTCGCGGGCGTCGATCAGGTCGTCGCCCAGCAGCACCGCGAACGGCTCGTTGCCGACGTGCTCGGCGGCCACCAGCACCGCGTGGCCGAGGCCCTTGGGGTCGCCCTGGCGCACGTAGTGCAGGTCGGCCAGCTCGGAGGGGGCCCGGACCACCGCCAGCCGCTCGGCGTCGCCCTTGGCCTCGAGCACCTGCTCGAGCTCCACGGCCCGGTCGAAGTGGTCCTCCAGGGCCCGCTTCGCGCGGCCGGAGACCATGAGCACGTCGGTGAGGCCGGCGCGCACCGCCTCCTCGACGACGTACTGGATCGCGGGCACGTCGACGACGGGCAGCATCTCCTTCGGCACCGCCTTGGTGGCGGGTAGGAACCGGGTCCCCAAGCCGGCCGCGGGGATGACAGCCTTGCGGATCGTCATGGCGCCAACCTATCGGTCGGAACGGCTCATTCCGGCAGCACGACCGTGGGTACGGAGGTGTCGGTCGCGATCCGCCAGGTGTTGCGGCCGCCCCGCTTGGCGGCGTACAGGGCCTCGTCGGCGCGGGCGAGCAGCACGCTGGCGGACAACCCGTGGTGCGGGAAGACCGCGCAGCCGGCCGACACGGTGAGGTGCACGGGCGGCACGCCGGGCTCGCCGAAGGGCTTGCGTCGCACTACGTCGCAGATCCGTTCGACGAGCTGCGCGGCGCCCGCCTCGTCGGTCTCCGGCAGCACCACCACGATCTCCTCGCCGCCGTACCGCGCGACCGTGTCGACGTCGCGCACCACGCCCCGGATCCGGCCGGCGAGCTCCACGAGGACGGCGTCACCGCGCTGGTGCCCGAAGCTGTCGTTGACGCCCTTGAAGTGGTCGAGGTCGAGCATGAGCAGCGCCAGCGGCCGGCCGAACCGGGCCGCGCGCTCGATCTCCTTGCTCACCGTCATCGTGAAGTAGCGGTAGTTCCACAGGCCGGTCAGGCCGTCGGTGATGGACAGCCGCTGGGCCTCTTCGTGCAGCAGCACGTTGTCGACCGCGACCGTCGCCTGGCTGGCGAAGGTGCGGATCGTCGCGAGGTCGTTGTCGTCGTAGCCGTCCGGGGCGCTCGAGCCGTACAGGTCCAGGACGCCGATCACGGTCCCGGACGACTTCAGGGGTACGACGATGAGGGACGTGCCGCCGGGCTCGCCGGGTGCGGGGCTGAGCTCCCCCGGGCCGTCGCCGGCCCGGCCGCAGACCGGGTCGCCGGACAGCGCCACCCGGCCGGACACGCCCTCACCGACCGGCAGCCGCAGGTCGAGCGGCACGTCGATGCCGCGCGAGGCCGCCAGCACCAGCTCGTCGCGGCTGGGGGTGAGGAGCAGCACCATGCCGCCGCTGGACCGGGTGGAGGCCATCGCGGACTCGAGCACCACGTGCAGGATGCGGTCGAGGTCGTGGGTGCTCGACAGCGTGTCGCCGAGCCGGGCCAGGCCGGACTGCAGCTCGTCGCGGCTGGCCTCCAGCTGGCCGACGTAGCCGCGCAGGTCGTCGGTCATGGCGTTGAAGGCACTGGCCAGGCGCCCGACCTCGTCCTTGGAGCGCACCTCGATGACGGTCGACAGGTCGCCGCTGGCGATCCGCGCCGCCGCGTTGCTGAGGTCCTCGAGCGGCCGGGCGGTGGCGCGCGCCGACACGACCGCGATGGCGATCGCGACCAGCACGGCGATCACGACGACGGCACTGGCGTCGACCAGCAGGCCGGGGCCCTCGGCAGCCGCCTGCAGCACCACCACGCCGAACGCCTGGCCGCGCTGGGGCTCGGCGTAGTCGCTGACCAGCCCGTAGAGGCGGGTGCCCGGCGGGTCGCTGAAGGAGTCGCGGATGACCTCGGGCCGGAAGGTGCGGGTCGCCGCGACCACCATCCCCTTGCTGCCGACGAGGACGACGTCGCCGTCCCCGATGGCGTCCTGCAGGTTTTTCAGGAGCTGGCCGTTGACCAGGAAGCTCGCGGTCGCGGTGCCGGCCGGCTTGCCGGCAGCGGTGGTGAGCTCGACGACCGCGCTCAGGTAGGGCCCGCCGGAGCCGCTGGAGGGCTCGCCGCCGCAGTCGATGGCCTGGGCGGGCAGCCTGCCGGAGGCGGCGAGGACGGTGCCGTCCGGGCCGACGACGCGGATGCCGTCGGCCAGGCTCCGCTCGACGAGCGACCGGGCGGCGGCGCGCGCGCCG
>JAOPVD010000253.1 GCA_025966295.1 Frankiales bacterium
GTGGCGGTACGACCGGCGGCGGGACCGGCGGCGCCGCGACCGGCGGCAGCACCGGTGGCTCGAACGTCAAGCCCGGCGCCAAGCCGACCATGCCGTCCCTGACCGACCCGGTGGTCGCCCAGCGGCGGGCGTTCGCGCTGTCGTTCAACAGCTTCTCGCCCAGCCTCGGCATCCCGAAGCTGCCGCCGCTGCCGAACACGCTGCCGAGCCTGAGCGCCGCCCAGCCGCTGCCCAACGGCACCTACCTGCCGCAGCTGCCCTACAAGCCGCAGACCGAGACCAAGACCCGCAACATCCTCAGCAGCACTCCGCTCGGGCGCGTGACCTCGCTGGACGAGGCCGGCCTGGCCAAGAGCATCGCGTTCGCGCTGATCCTGGTGGCGGCCGCCGCGCACCTGCGGCGCTTCCTCAGCTCGCACGTCGAGGACTAGCCGCAAGGGGCAGGCCGCGCCACTCCTGCGCAGAGCGGCGGCCGCCGAACGGCCGTCAGGCGCGTCGGCGGCACGGGTTCACCCGGGGGTGCGGCCGGAAGCCGGTGCTGAGGCAGGACACCCTCGAGGAGTACAAGGCGCCGCAGAAGGTCCTGCCGGTTTAAGGTCCGGGCGCATGAGCGTCCTGGTCGTCGGAGAGTGCCTGGTCGACGTGGTCGAGCGGCCAGACGGGTCCGTGGTCGAGGCCGCCGGCGGCAGCCCGGCGAACGTCGCGGTGGGACTGGGCCGTCTGGGCGTCCCGGTTTCGCTCGTCACCTCCTACGGCGACACCCCCGCGGCCGGCTGCTGCAGGACCACCTGCTCGCCTCCAAGGTCGTGCCGCAGGTCCACCTCGCCCCCACTTCCGTCGCTCGGGCCCGGCTGGACCAGACCGGCGCCGCCACCTACTCCTTCGACCTGCGCTGGGAGCTGGGCGAGCTCGACGCCGGTACGGCGAAGTGGCTGCACGTCGGGTCGCTCGGTGCGACGCTCGCCCCCGGGGCCGCGGTGGTACGCCGGCTCGTGGCGGAGGTCGACTGCCCCGTCAGCTACGACCCCAACTGCCGGCCGTCGCTGATGGGACCCGACGTGCTGCAGCAGGTCCAGGAGCTCGTCGCGCTGTCCGACGTCGTCAAGCTCAGCGCCGAGGACGCGGAGTTCCTGCACCCCGGCCTGCCTCACGCCGAGCTCGCGGCGCGGTGGCTGGCGCTCGGCCCGACCCTCGTCGTGGTGACCCTCGGGGCCGACGGCGCCGACGCCTGGACGCCCGAGGGGCACCTGCACGTCGACGTCCCCGACGGCGCGCCGGTCGTCGACACGGTCGGGGCGGGTGACGCGTTCATGAGCGGCCTGCTCTGGTCGCTGCTCGAGGACGGGCAGGACGTCCGCGCGGCCCTGCACACCGCGAGCCAGGTGGCCCGTCGCACCTGCGAGCGCCCGGGCGCCGACCCGCCCTGGTCGCTGTAGTCCCCCTACAGGGCGGGGATGGCCCGGACCGGCGACGTGTAGGTGATGCAGGAGCAGGACGCGCCGTAGCCGAGGGTGCGGTACGCGGACGCCCCGTCCATCCGGCCGGGCACGAAGCGGGTGCCGAACGTCGTCACCGCCTGGTAGGAGCTCCCCAGCTGGTGGTACGCCGCCGCCCAGGCGGCCGCCGTCAGCTTGCCGGGCACCGCGCCGGCGACGAACGCGAAGGACTCCGCCATCTCGCAGTACAGCGTGCCGGTGAGGCTGCTGGCGCGGTTGTTGTAGCCGCCGATCTCCTTGTTCAGCAGCGCCAGGCACCTCTTCTCGCCGGGCGAGGACGGGTACTGGTCCGCGCGGACGTTGGCGAGCGGGTAGGTGCCGGCACCGGCGATGCGCTTGATCTGGTTCGCTGGGGCCGAGCCGCCGACGAAGCTGGTGTTGGTCGAGTCGCCCATCAGGTATGCCGGGCGGTACTGCTGCTGCTCGGCGGACTGCATGAACAGCACCTCGGGGATGCCGCCGTTGCCGACGCTGAAGACAACCGTGTCGACGTTCGAGCTGGCGAACTTCAGAATCGCGGCGTTGATGCCGTTGGTGTCGGCGCCGGTGGAGATGCTCTGGGTGATGAAGGGCACGCCGTACGACGTCAGCAGCGGCTCGATGGTGCCCTTGGCAACGCGCCCGTACGACGGGTCGTCGCCCTGGACGAGGATGCCCACCGGCTTGCCTGAAGGGAGCTGCCCGGCCTGCCGCGCGAGCCCGAGGACGAGCTTCTGCTCGGCGTCCCGGCTGATCTGCGAGGGCGAGAACGCGATGTCGCGCGCGTCGGCGTAGAGCTTGTCGTCACCCGCGCCGAGAGCGACGTCGACGATGAGCACGCCGTACTTCTTCGCGCAGCTGGCCAGGCCCTCGGCGAGGTTGAACATCGCGAAGATGGCGAGGGGCTTGTAGTCCTGCACCGCGCCTTGGCAGGCCTTCTGCAGCCCGGTGTTGCCGGCGTCGGCGGCCTCGACCGGTACGAACTTGGGGATGATCTTCCGCCCGCCGGCGCCACCGCGGGCGTTGACGTCGTTGATGATCACCGTCGCCTCGCGCTTGCCGTCCCCGAAGGAGACCGAGCTGCCCGGGAAGGCGGCGCTGAGCGCCTGGTTGCCGCCGTTGAGGTGGAAGACGGCGACGGTCACCGGGCTGGTGTCGCGGGCGCGGTCCGCGGTGCTGCCGGTGGTGCCTCGGCCGGGGACCGCGCCGCCGCGGGTCGTCGTGCCGCCCGGTGTGCCGACGGACCCGACCGAGGTGCCGGTGCTGCCGACGACGCCGGCTCCTGTCGTACCGCCGGCGACGGAGCCACCGGTGCCGGGGGCCGCGGAGGAGCTGCCCCCGGGGGTGAGCCCGTCTACGGTGCCGGCCGAGCCCAGCTGCTGCTGGGCGAGCGGGACGGTGGTGCCGCAGCCGGTGAGCGCGGCGAGGAGCAGCAAAGCGGCGACCCGGCGGGAAGCGGGGTGAGAGGCGCACGAAACAGTCACCGGCCCAGCATCGCAAGCACCGACAGGACCGGACATGGAGCGGTTCTCCAGTCCCTGGCCGCCGCGGTGGGGCTTTCGCCGCCGTCGCCGCGAGACCCGCCCTGCCGGAAGGCGGCGCGGCGCCAGGAGCGGAGCCCCACTCCCGCGGTCCCAGCTGTGGTGGGTTGATCCCTTTCACCCGCGTTGCGGCCTGTCTACGGTCCCGCTGTGACCCAGCGTTCTCGCCACCTCCTGCCGCTCATCGCGCTCACGGCCGCGCTCGTCACGGCCTGCGGTACCACGGTCCCGCTCGCCGACCAGCGCGCCCCCGCGGTGGACGGGCTCGGCGGTCCCTCGGCCGGTCTGGGCGTGGGTGCGGGCGGCGTCGGCGCGGACGGGAGCGCCAGCGGCGTGCCCGGCGCCGGTGCGAGC
>JAOPVD010000337.1 GCA_025966295.1 Frankiales bacterium
GCGCGGCTGCGCCGCTCGGGCGGCTACGCCCTCGGGCAGGCGGGCGCCGGTGCCGCCGGCGAGCGGGCGACCGCGGCGGTCGACCGCCGGCACGATCGTCGTGCGGCCGTCACCGGGGTGCCCGCGGTGGATGTCGGGCGCGCCCATGGGGACGGGCGTGCCGAACAGCGGGGGTGTGGGGTCGCCGGCGGCGGCGGAGGCCGCCGGGGCGAGGGACAGGGTGACGGCGGCCGCGAGTGCGGCGGCCGCGCACGGACGCGCACGGGAGGTCAGGCGCACACGAACTCCAGGTGATGATTTGTGGGGGGATTGCGGGCCATCCTCTCAGGCCGTCGCCCCGCTGTCCGCGAGACCCCGGGACGCGCTCGCTAGGGTTGGCTCACCTGCCGGACCGCACCTGAGGACACCTGTGACCCGTCCCGTCGTCCTCATCGCCGAGGAGCTCGCCCCGTCCGTCCTGGCCGTCCTGGGGGACGGCTTCGAGATCCGGCACGTCGACGGCGCCGACCGGGCCGCGCTGCTGCCCGCGCTCGCGGACGCGGAAGCCCTGCTCGTCCGCAGCGCCACCCAGGTCGACGCCCAGGCGCTGGCCGCGGCCCCGCGCCTGAAGGTCGTGGCCCGGGCCGGCATCGGGCTCGACAACGTCGACGTGCCGGCGGCCACCGCTCGCGGCGTCATGGTCGTCAACGCGCCGCAGAGCAACGTCGTCAGCGCCGCCGAGCAGGCCGTCGCGCTGCTGCTGGCCTGCGCCCGCAACATCGCGCCGGCCAACCAGGCGCTCAAGGCCGGCAAGTGGCAGCGCTCGAAGTGGACAGGCGTGGAGGTCGCGGACAAGACCGTGGGCGTCGTCGGGCTCGGTCGCATCGGGGTGCTGTTCGCGCAGCGGATGAGCGCGTTCGGCACCCGCCTGATCGCCTACGACCCCTACATCTCGACCGCCCGCGCCGCCCAGATCGGCGTCAAGCTGGTCAGCCTCGAGGAGCTGCTGCGCGAGAGCGACTTCATCTCCATCCACCTGCCCAAGACGCCCGAGACGGTCGGTCTCATCGGCAAGGAGCAACTCGCCCTCTGCAAGCCGACCGTGCGCATCATCAACGCCGCGCGGGGCGGGCTGGTCGACGAGCAGGCGCTCGCCGAGGCGCTGGCCAACGGCCAGGTCGCCGGCGCCGGCCTCGACGTGTTCGCCACCGAGCCGTGCACCGACTCGCCGCTGTTCGGCTTCGACTCCGTGGTGGTCAGCCCGCACCTGGGCGCGTCCACGACGGAGGCCCAGGACAAGGCCGGGATCGCGGTGGCGCACTCGGTCAAGCTCGCCCTCGAGGGCGAGTTCGTCCCGGACGCCGTCAACGTCCAGGCCGGTGGCGTGGTCGTGGAGGAGATCCGGCCGGCGCTGCCGCTGGTCGAGAAGCTGGGCCGGGTCTTCACCGCGCTCGCCGGGGGAGTGGCCGCCACCGTCGAGGTCGAGGTCCGGGGCGAGATCACGGCGTACGACGTCTCGGTGCTCCAGCTCGCGGCCCTCAAGGGCGTGTTCGCCGACGTCGTCGAGGAGCAGGTGAGCTTCGTCAACGCCCCCGCCCTGGCGGCCGAGCGCGGCGTCGAGGTGTCGCTGACCTCCAACCCCGACAGCCCGGACTTCCGCAGCCTCATCACCGTCAAGGGCGTGCTGCCGAACGGCGACACGGTCAGCGTGTCGGGCACGCTCTCGGGGCCGCGGCAGGTCGAGAAGCTCACCGAGGTCGACGGCTTCGACGTCGACATCCTGCCCGCGGAGCACCTGGTGTTCTTCCGCTACGCCGACCGGCCGGGAGTCGTCGGCACCGTCGGTGCCGCCCTGGGCCAGGCGCAGGTCAACATCGCCGGCGCCCAGGTCAGCCGCACCTCGCAGGGCGGCGACGCGCTGATGGCGCTGACCGTGGACTCGGCCGTCCCGGCCGACGTGCTCGACCGGATCACCGCCGCGATCGGGGCGCAGTCGGCGCGCTCGGTCGACCTGGTCTAGTGACGTAGCGGGTGAGGAGCAGCGTGGCCACTTTCGCGTCCTACGACGGCGCCCAGCTCAGCTACACCACGGTCGGCGACGGGCCGCCGCTGGTCTGCGTCCCCGGGGGACCGGGCCGGGCCGTCGCCTACCTCGAGGACCTCGCCGGCCTGTCGGCGGTGCGGACCCTGGTGCTGCTCGATCTGCGGGCCACCGGTCAGAGCGAGGTGCCGGGCGACCCGGAGACGCTGCGCTTCGACCGGATGGCGCTTGACCTGGAGGCGCTCCGCGAGCACCTCGGGCTGGCGGCGCTCGACGTGCTGGCGCACTCGGCGGGCAGCATCGTCGCGCAGGCCTGGGCCAGCGCCCACCCCGACCGGGTCGGGGCGCTGGTGCTCGTCACGCCTTCCGACCGGCTGCAGGGCGGTAGCCGCGCGGACCTGCCGCAGATCCGCGCCCTGTTCGCCGGCGAGCCCTGGTACGCCGACGCGCAGGAGGCGCAGGACGCCTTCGACGACGGCGCCCTGCCCTCGCAGCGGGCCAGCCTGGAGCGCGCGACCCGGCCGTTCTTCTACGGCCGCTGGGACGCGCGCACCCAGGCGCACGCCGCCAGCGCCGACCGGCAGAGCAGCAAGCGGGCCCAGCTCGGCTTCTCCGCAGGCAGTGAGCAGGTCGACGTGACGGGGCTGCTCGCCGGCCTGCGCCAGGTCACCGCGCCGGTGCTGGTGGTCGGCGGCAGCCGGGACGCGCTGACCGGCGTGGACAGCGTGCAGGCGGTCGCCGGCTGCTTCCCGAAGGCGATGACCGTGGTCCTCGACGGGGCCGGTCACTTCCCCTGGGTCGACCAGCCTGAGGGGTTCCGTTCGGCAGTCGCGGGTTTCCTGGGTACCCTGTGACCATGGCGAGCCTGCTCCTTACGGGCCGCGACGGGGCCTCTTCCTGAAGGCCGGCTCCCTGTCGCGGGTTGACGTGCTGGCCGCACCCCGTTCGACACAGGAGCCCGAGACCCGTGAACTTCCAGCGCTACCAGCCCTTCTCGCCCGTTCAGCTGCCTGACCGCACCTGGCCGGAGCAGGTCCTCACCAAGGCCCCGCAGTGGTGCAGCGTCGACCTGCGTGACGGCAACCAGGCCCTCATCGAGCCGATGGACGCCGACCGCAAGTTGCGGATGTTCCGGCTGCTCGTCGAGATGGGCTACAAGGAGATCGAGGTCGGCTTCCCGGCCGCCTCCTCCACCGACTTCGACTTCCTCCGGCTCCTGGTCGAGCAGGACCTGGTACCCGACGACGTCACCATCCAGGTGCTGACGCAGGCCCGCGAGGAGCTCATCGAGCGGACCGTGCAGTCGCTGGTCGGCTTCAAGGGCACCGCCCTCATCCACCTCTACAACAGCACCTCGACGCTGCAGCGCCGGGTGGTCTTCGGCCTGGACAAGGACGGCATCAAGGACATCGCGGTCCAGGGCGCCACCTGGTGCAAGAAGTACGCCGAGCAGCTGCTGCAGGGCACCACCGTGCGCTGGCAGTACAGCCCCGAGTCCTTCACCGGCACCGAGCTGGACTACGCCGTCGAGGTCTGCGAGGCGGTGATGGACGTGTGGCAGCCGACCCCCGAGGTGCCGGTGGTCCTCAACCTGCCGGCCACCGTGGAGATGAGCACGCCCAACGTCTACGCCGACCAGATCGAGTGGTTCATCCGCGCGCTCGGCGCGCGCCGCTCCAGCGTCATCGTCTCCCTGCACCCCCACAACGACCGCGGTACGGCGGTCGCCGCCGCCGAGCAGGGCCTGATGGCCGGCGCCGACCGGGTCGAGGGCTGCCTGTTCGGCAACGGCGAGCGCACCGGCAACGTCTGCCTGGTGACGCTGGGTCTCAACCTGGTCAGCCAGGGCATCGACGGCCGGATCGACTTCAGCGACATCGACGAGATCCGGCGCACCGTCGAGCACTGCAACCAGCTGCCGGTGCACCCGCGCCACCCGTACGGCGGGGAGCTGGTCTACACCGCCTTCTCCGGCTCGCACCAGGACGCCATCAAGAAGGGCCTGGAGGCGATGGAGCGGGACGCGGCCGCGGCCGGCGTACCGGTCGACGACTTCCGCTGGGAGGTGCCGTACCTGCCGATCGACCCCAAGGACGTCGGGCGCACCTACGAGGCCGTGATCCGGGTCAACAGCCAGTCCGGTAAGGGCGGCGTGGCCTACGTGCTCAAGAACGAGCACCACCTCGACCTGCCGCGCCGCATGCAGATCGAGTTCTCCCGGATCGTGCAGCAGGTCGCCGACGGCGAGGGCGGGGAGATCTCCCCGGTCCGGATCTGGGAGCTGTTCCAGCAGACCTACCTCAACGACGGCCCGCTCGGGCTGGTGTCGTACACGCACAGCAGCGCCGACAACGACCACATCCAGGCGATCGTCACCTGGCGCGGCGAGCGGCACACCCTGACGGGCACCGGCAACGGCCCGATCGCGGCCTTCGTGCACGCCCTGTCGCAGCTCGACCTCGACGTCCGGGTGCTCGACTACGCCGAGCACGCCACCGGCGCGGGGGAGGAGGCGCAGGCCGCGTCCTACCTCGAGCTGGCGGTCGCGGGCCAGGTGCTGTGGGGCTGCGGGGTGCACCCGAGCAACGTCACGTCGACGCTGCGCGCCATCGTCAGCGGCGTCAACCGCACGCTCTGAGGACGAGCGGCGCCCCTTTCCGTGCTGACCCGCCCCGCTGTCCGCATGCCGCGGGTTGGTACCCCGGTGCAGCTGCTGATGGCCGCCTCCGCCACGAGCAGCTTCGACCGGTTCGTCACCGGGCCGGTGCTGCTCAGCCTGGCAGCCGGGCTGTCGGTGTCGCTCGGCAGCGCGGCGGCCGCGGCCTCCTGGTACTACCTGCTCTACGGCCTCAGCCAACCGGTGTGGGGACTGCTGAGCGACCGGTTCGGCCGGGTCCGGACGATGCGGGCGGCGATGACCGTCGCGGCGCTCGCCGGCGGGTGCGCGGTGGTGGCCCCGACCTTCGGGGCCCTCGTCGTCGCGCGGGCGGTGACCGGTGCGGCGATGGGCGCGGTGGTGCCGACCTGCCTCGTCTACGTCGGTGACGCGGTGCCGCTCGACCGACGGCAGCACAGCCTCACCGACCTCAACGCGGCGAGCGCCACCGGTATCACCCTCGCCACGGCGCTCGGCGGCGTGCTGGCCGCGACCGTGTCCTGGCGGGCGGCCTTCGCCGTACCGGCGGTGGGGGCGGCCCT
>JAOPVD010000086.1 GCA_025966295.1 Frankiales bacterium
CCGCGACCGGCACGCCGCCGCGCGGCAGACCGAGCACGACGACGGTGCCCGGCGGCTCGCGGCCCCGCAGCGCCGCCCCCAGCGCCCGGCCGGCCTCGGTGCGGTCGCGGAAGCGCAAGCGCCCTCAACCTGCCCGGGTGTAGTCACTTGGGGCCATGGTCGTCAGCGAAACACTCGACGACCCTTGGATCAAGATCAAGACAAGGGGTGCACGAGTGGTCGTCCGGGACAGACGCGCCGTGGGCCGGGCAGCCCGGGCCGAAGCGGTGACCGCGCTGGCGCTGCTGCGGGCCCCGGTGCAGGAGGTGCTGGACGCAGCCGTCCAGCTGCTGGCGGACCTGCTGCCGCAGGTGCGGGCGGCGGTCCACCTCGTCGACGGCGCCGCCATGCGGGAACGCAGCGTCCCTGAGGTGCCCCTGGCCCGGGACCACCTCGGCGTGCTGCTGGTGCTGCAGGACGACGACGGGCGGGCGCTCGGGCTGCTCGAGGTGCAGGGCGCAGACTTGGGCGCGGAGGACCACGCGCTCGTCCGCCAGATCGGTGACGTGCTGCAGGCCGTCCTGGTGCGGGAGCAGGAGCTGCGGCTGGCGCGCGACAACGAGCGACGTCTCGTCGAGGCGCAGCGCATCTCCCACGTGGGCAGCTACGACTTCGAGCTCGCGACCAACACCAACCGCTGGAGCGACCAGCTCTACCGGATCTACGGCCGCGAGCCGCAGTCCTTCGAGGCCACCTACGAGATGTTCCTGTCGCTGCTCCACCCGGACGACCGGGAGCGCGTGCTGGCCGTGCACGAGCACGCGCTCGCGACGCTCGAGCCGTACGAGATGGAGGAGCGCGTCATCTGGCCGGACGGCCAGCTCCGGGTGCTGGCGAGCTGGGGCGAGGTGGTGCCCGATGCCGACGGCAAGCCGGCCCGGATGGTGGGCATCTGCTGGGACATCACCGAGCGCCGCGCGATCGAGGAGCAACTGGTCCGCGAGGCCCTGCACGACCGGCTCACCGGCCTGCCGAACCGGGCGCTGCTCATGGACCGGGTGACGCAGGCACTCGGTGCGGTGCGCCGGCACGGGCGCACCCTCGCCGTGCTGTTCATCGACGTCGACCGCTTCAAGGTCATCAACGACAGCCTGGGGCACGACGCCGGCGACGAGGTGCTGGTCCAGGTCGCCCGCCGGCTCCAGGACACCATGCGTCCCGGCGACACGGTCAGCCGGTTCGGCGGCGACGAGTTCGTGGTGCTCTGCGAGGACCTCGACCACCCGGCGCAGGCGCTCGCGCTGGCGACCCGGGTGCAGGAGGCGATCGCGGCCCCGGTGGTGGTGGGCGAGGCCGAGCTCGTCATCACCGTCAGTACCGGCATCGCGCTGCCGTCCACCCCGGCCGACGACGCGGGCGCGCTGCTGCGCGACGCTGACTCCGCGATGTACCGGGCCAAGCACGACGGCCGGGCGCGGTCGGTGCTGTTCGCGGAGGCCATGCGCATCGAGGCGATGGACCGGCTCGACACCGAGACCCAGCTGCGCCGGGCGCTGAGCGAGGACCAGCTGCGGGTGCACTACCAGCCCCTGCTCGACCTGGCCACAGGGGCGCTGGTCGGGATGGAGGCCCTCGTCCGCTGGGAGCACCCGACCCGCGGCCTCGTGCTCCCGACCGGCTTCATCGCGATCGCCGAGGAGACCGGTCTGGTCGTGCCGCTGGGGGAGTGGGTGCTCGAGCGGGCGTGCGAGCAGCTCGTCAGCTGGCACCGGGACCACCCGCAGCACCGCGGCCTGAGCATGGCGGTCAACCTGTCCGGGGTGCAGATCCAACGCCCCGACCTGGCCGCCCGGATCGGCGCCATCCTGCGGCGGACCGGCGTCGACCCGGCCGCGGTCGAGCTCGAGATCACCGAGACCGTCCTCATGCGCGACGCCGAGGGGACGCTTGCGGTGCTGCAGGACCTCAAGGCACTGGGGGTGCGGCTGAGCGTCGACGACTTCGGCACCGGCTACTCCTCGCTGAGCTACCTCAAGCGCTTCCCTGTCGACACCCTGAAGATCGATCGCTCCTTCGTCGACGGCCTCGGGCGCGAGGCCGAGGACTGCGCGATCGTCGAGGCGATCCAGGGGCTGGCCGCCTCGCTCGGCATGACCACGTCGGCCGAGGGCGTCGAGGAGACGGTCCAGCTCGAGGTGCTCCGGCGGCTGGGTTGCCCACGGGCGCAGGGGTACCTGTTCAGCAGGCCGAAGCCGGCGGAGGAGCTGGACGAGGTTCTCGAGCTGTCGTGAGGAGAGCGGTGCTGCTCGTGGATGCCGCGAACGTGGTCGGTTCCGTGCCCGACGGCTGGTGGCGCGACCGGGCCGGCGCCGCTCGCCGGCTGGTGGACCGGTTGCGCCGGTCCGAGGGCCTGCCGGACACCACGGTGGTGCTCGAGGGCGCGGCTCGCCGCGGCGCGCCGGAGGGCACCGCGGCCGACGTGCAGGTGGTGCACGCACCCGGGTCCGGTGACGACACGCTCGCGGAGCTGTCGGGGCCGGGGGTCACGGTGGTGACCGCCGACCGTGGTCTGGCCGAGCGGGTGCGGGCCGCCGGCGGCGACGTGGTGGGGCCGTCCTGGCTGCGGGACCGGCTGCCGACCTAGCTGCGGCGGGCGACGACCTGGCCGCCGGCGGCGACCAGGAGCGACAGGATCGCCAGCCCGGTGACGAACGCCGGGACGTGCTTCGACGCCGGCAGGGCATCGGTGGCGGCGACCGCGGGCACCGCCGGGGTCAGCGCCGGTCGCGGCCGGGCGGGCGCCGCCGCGACGACCGGGTTGGTGCTCGCG
>JAOPVD010000006.1 GCA_025966295.1 Frankiales bacterium
CGGATCCCACGCTCGGTCGCGCCCGCCAGCGGGGCCGGGCGCGCGGTGGGGGGCGGCGGTGGTGCGGAGTGGAGGACGGCCAGGCGGGCGCCACCCGGGCCGATGAGGCACCCTGGGCGGGGCGCCGGTTCGGTGCCAGAATCCGAACCTCCGCCGTCCGCCACCCGGCCGGCGTCCCCTTCCCCCTGGAGGAGCCTCGGTGGCACGTCGCACCCGCTCGGAGGCCGGCGCCGGCCTCGATGACCTGCTCGAGTCCGCGAGCCTGATCCGCGGCAACGTCGAGCGGGTGATCGAGGGCAAGCCGGAGGTGGTCCGGCTCTCGCTCGTGGTGCTGCTCGCCGAGGGCCACCTGCTCATCGAGGACGTCCCGGGCGTCGGCAAGACGATGCTCGCCAAGGCGCTGGCCCGCTCCATCGACTGCTCGGTCAAGCGCATCCAGTTCACGCCCGACCTGCTGCCGTCGGACGTCACCGGCGTCTCGGTCTACGACCTGCAGACCCGCGAGTTCGAGTTCAAGCCGGGCGCGGTGTTCGCCAACCTGGTGGTCGGCGACGAGATCAACCGGGCCTCCCCCAAGACCCAGTCGGCGCTGCTGGAGGCCATGGAGGAGCGCCAGGTCACGGTCGACGGCACGACGTACGAGCTCGAGGCGCCGTTCATGGTCATCGCCACCCAGAACCCCATCGAGATGGAGGGCACCTACCCGCTGCCCGAGGCGCAGCGCGACCGCTTCACCGCCCGGGTGTCGATGGGGTACCCGAGCGCCGACGCCGAGCTCGAGATGCTCGACACGCACGGCGGCCCGGCGGCGCTGGACGACCTGGAGCCGGTCGCGGACGCGCTGCAGGTACGCAAGCTCATCGACGTGGTGCGCGCCGTCCACGTCAGCGACGAGGTGAAGCGGTACGTCGTGGACCTCGTCACCGCCACCCGGCAGGCCCCGGAGCTCCGGCTGGGCGCCTCGCCGCGCGCCTCCCTGCAACTGCTGCGCGCGTCCCGGGCGGCCGCCGGCCTCGACGGCCGTGACTACGTGCTGCCGGACGACGTCCAGGGCCTCGCCGGCTCGGTGCTCGCGCACCGGCTGCTGCCGACCGCCGAGGCGCAGGTCGCCCGTCGTACCCCGGAGGCCGTCGTCGAGGCCCTGGTGTCCCGGCTCCCGCTGCCCACCGGGCAGAAGCGGCGCTGACGGCGTGCGCGCGGCCCTGGCGGGACTGACGACGCGGGGGCGCTGCCTGCTTGCCGCGGGCGCCGCCCTGCTGGTCTGCGCGGTGCTGCTCGGCCAGCGCGACCTGCTGCGCGCCGCGATCTTCCTGCTCGCGCTCCCACTGGCGGCGGTCTTCGTGGTCGCCCGGACCCGGTACCGGCTGGCCTGCACGCGGCTGCTGGACCCGCCGCGGGTCGGGGCCGGCCAGCCGTCGACGGTGCGGCTGCACCTGGACAACGTCTCCCGGCTGCCGAGCGGCGTGCTGCTGATGGAGGACGCCCTGCCCTACGCGCTCGGCGGCCGGCCGCGGTTCGTCCTGGACCGGGTGGAGCCCAAGGGCGTCCGCGAGGTGAGCTACCCGGTGCGCGCCGAGGTGCGCGGCCGGTACCGGGTCGGGCCGCTCTCGGTCCTGCTCACCGACCCCTTCGGGCTGTGCGCGCTCACCCGGTCGTTCGCCGCCACCGACGACCTCGTCGTCACCCCGGTCGTCACCCCACTGCCCGCGGTGCGGCTCGGCGGGGACTGGGGCGGCGGCGGCGACGCCTCGGCCCGGTCGGTGGCGGTCGCGGGCAGCGAGGACGCCGCCACCCGCGCGTACCGGCACGGCGACGACCTGCGCAAGGTGCACTGGCGATCGACCGCCCGGGTCGGGGAGCTGATGGTCCGCCGCGAGGAGCAGCCCTCCCAGAGCCGGGCCACGCTGCTGCTGGACTGTCGTGCCTACGCCCACCGCGGCGACGGGCCGGGGTCGTCGTTCGAGTGGGCGGTGAGCGCGCTGGCGAGCATCGGCGTCGCGCTCAACCGGACCGCCTTCGCGCTGCGGCTGCTCACCGACAGCGGCCACGACCTGCTGCCGGCCGCGGTGCCGACCAGCGAGGGCGCCCTGCTGGACGCCCTCGCGGCCGTGCCCACCTCCCGCAGCACCACGCTCGAGCCCGCGGGCGAGCAGCTCCGGCGCACCGGCGTCGACGGGGTGCTCGTCGCGGTGCTCGGTGCGGTCGAGCCGGCCGACGTCGAGCAGCTGTCCCGGCTCCGGCACGGCAGCACCGCCTGCGTCGCGGTCCTGCTCGACACCGACACCTGGGCCGCCGGCAGCCCGGGCCGCACGGGCGGGCAGGACGCCGCGGCGGCGCTGCTCGCCAGCGCCGGCTGGCGGGTGCTCCGCGTCCCGCACGGCACCACGCTGGCGTCGGTCTGGCCGCTGGCCGGCAGCCAGCACGGGCGCACCGAGGTGCCGACGGCATGAGCATCAAGGAGCAGCTCACCCTCGCCGCCGGGCTGGCCGTCGCGCTGGCCACGTCCGCGCTGTTCCCGGTGTTCCAGGGCCACAGCTGGTTGGTCCGCACCCTGGGCGCGGTGCTGGCCGTGGTGCTCGCCGGGCTGGCCGGGCGCCGGCTCGGCGTCCCCCGCCCGCTGCAGCCGCTGCTCGGGCTGGTGGCGCTGGTCGGCTACCTGGGCGTGGTGTTCGCCGGCCAGACCCTGAGCTACGGCCTGGTGCCGACCGGCCGCACGCTGGAGGTCCTCCGGGTGCTCGTCGAGCAGGGCCGGGCCGACATCCAGCGGTACGGGCCGCCGGTCCCGCCCAGCACCGGGCTGGTGCTGCTGTGCGCCGCCGGGGTCGGCGCCGTCGCGCTCGTCGTCGACCTGGTCGCGGTGGTCCTCGACCGGGCCGCCGTCGCCGGGCTGCCGCTGCTGCTGCTGTTCGCGATCCCGTCGGCGGTGCTCCCGGGCGGCCTGGGCGGCGTCCCGTTCGTGCTGGGCGCGGTCGGCTGGCTGGGCCTGCTCCTGGTCGAGGGCAGCGGGCGGGTCGGGCGCTGGGGCACCCCGATGCGGTCGGCGCTGCCCGGCGCCCGCGCCGGCGGGGACGACAGCAGCCTGGGGCGGGTCGGAAGGCGGATCGGCTTCGCCGCGCTGGGGGCGGCGGTCGTGCTGCCCGCGCTCGTGCCCGGGCTGGACCAGCGGCTGCTGGGCGGCACCGGGTCCGGCGCGGGCCACGGCGACGGCGGGTCGCACTCGACCACGACGTTCAACCCCATCGCGCGGCTGCACGGCCAGCTGTCGCTGCCCCGGCCCAAGGTGCTGTTCAGCTACCAGACCGACGACCCCGACCCCGACTACCTGCGGATGACCACGCTCGAGCGGTACTCCGCGACGGGCTGGTCGGCCTCCAGCCTCGAGGGCGACCCGCGCCGATCCAAGGTGCAGGAGGGCATCCCGACCCTCGTGGGTGACCGCGCCGACCGCCGCGACCTGTCGATGACGGTCACCCTCGCGCCCGACCAGCTCGACGTCTACTGGCTGCCGGTGCCGTTCGGCCCCACCCGGGTCGACGTCACGGGCAAGTGGCTGTGGGACGCCTCCAGCGAGACGGTCTTCTCCGCGGTCACCACGACCCGCGAGCTCGAGCAGTACGGCGTGACGGCCAGCCGGCTGCTGCCGAACCGGGACGCGCTGGCCGGCTCGGACGGCAGCGCCATCGACCGCGACGTGGCGCGCAAGTACGGCGGCGCGCTCCAGGTCACCCCCCGGGTCAGCGACCTGACCAGCCGGATCGTCCGCAACGAGCCGACCGCCTACGACCGGGCCGTCGCCATCCAGGAGTACTTCACCAGCAGCAAGAACGGCTTCGTCTACTCCTTCGACGCCCCAGCGGCCACCAACCGCGACGCGCTGGAGGCCTTCCTCGACGGCAAGCGCGGCTTCTGCGAGCAGTACGCCACGGCGATGGCCGTGCTGCTGCGCGTCGCCGGGATCCCGTCCCGGGTCGCGGTGGGCTTCACCCGCGGCCACTACGACGAGCAGGCGGGTGTCTGGACGGTCACGACCTCCGACGCCCACGCCTGGCCGGAAGCGTGGTTCCCGGGCTCCGGCTGGGTGCGCTTCGAGCCGACGCCGGCCGCGAACGGCGCGGTGGTGCCGGCCTACTCGGTGCCGCCGCAGGCCGGC
>JAOPVD010000009.1 GCA_025966295.1 Frankiales bacterium
GGGCGCCCGCACGCCGAGGGCCGCCCTGGCGTCGACGAGCCCGGCCCCGGCGCCGGCCAGCGGGTGGGCCGTGCCGGTGATGCGGTCGAGCACGCTCTGCCGGGAGCGGCCGGGGGACTGCCCGAACAGCAGGGCGGCGACGCCGCTGACGTGCGGAGCCGCCATCGAGGTGCCGGCCGCCACGGCGTACTGGCCCCCGGGGTAGAGCGAGGTGATGCAGAGCGACCTGGTGCAGCACTCCGCCTCGCCGGCCGCGCAGCCGGTCGTCGTGGGCTGACCGCCCGGGGCGGCGACCGAGACCCCGGCGCCGTACTGGCTGTAGTCGGCGATCCGGCCGGAGGGCCCGGTCGCGGCGACCACGAGGGCGTCGCTGCCGTACGTCTGGGAGACCGGCTTGGCGGCGTTGCCCGCCGAGAACACCACGACGGCGCCGGCGGCGGCCGCCTCGTGGACCGCCGTGGCGATGGTGGTGGAGGCGCCGATCCCGCCGATGTCGGGGCCCAGGGACAGGTTGAGCACCCGGGCGCCGTGCTGGACGGCGTAGCGGATGCCCGCGGCGACGTGCTCGGCCGTGCCGATGCACTCGGCGCCGTCCGCGGTCAGCACCCGCACCGGCAGCAGCGTGACCCGGCCAGCCATGCCGAACGAGCTCGAGGCCACGGTGCCGGCCACGTGGGTGCCGTGGTCCTGGCCGCAGTGGTCGTTGCTGCCCTGCCCGGCGACGCAGCTGCCGCCGGTGCAGTCGGCGCCCTGCAGGGCCCGGCCGCCGAAGTCGGGGTGCGCCCGGTCGATCCAGCCGTCGAGCACCGCGACGGTCACGCCCTGGCCGTGGCGGCCCGCGGTCTGTGCGTCGTACACCTTGATCTGCCGGCCGTGCCAGGTGCTCTGCGTCGCCAGGGCCGCCGTGGCGGCCGGCACGCCCAGCGCGAGGCCCGCCAGCAGCGCAGCGAGCAGCGCGCGGCGGAGGGGGGCCATGCCGGCACCGTAGCCGCCGGACGGGCGCTCCGGCGGCGGTTCAGCCGGCCAGCGCCTGCGCGTCGGCGGTCCGCAGCAGCCGCAGCAGGGCCGCCTCGATCCGCCCCTGGGTGGCGGGCTGGCCGTAGCTGGCGCCGTCACCGAGCAGCTTGAGGTCCTTCTCGATCGTGATGCCGCTGTCGTAGAGGTCGATGACGCGGGGGTCGATGTAGGAGCTGCGGCAGACCGCGGGGGTGTTGCCGAGGTAGTGCGCGACCTCCTGGACGACGCGGCTCACGGCCCGCTTGCGGGCCGTCACCGAGCCGGCGTCGTGGGAGACCGCGAGCCCGACCGCGGCGAGCACGGTGGCTGACCAGGTGCGGAAGTCCTTGGCGGTGAACTCCCCGCCGGTCAGGGCGCGCAGGTGGGCGTTGATGTCGGCGCTCTTGACGTCGACCCAGCGGTCCCCGTCCCGGTAGGCGAGCAGCTCCTCACCGCCGCCGCGCCGGCGCTTGAGGGCCTGCACGACCGCACCGACCTCCGGCTCGACGAGCGACTGCACCCGCTGCTTGCCGCTCTTGGCGATGTAGTCGAACGTCACCACGCCCCGGGAGACCGACACGTGGTCCTTGCGCATGGTGGCCAGCCCGAAGGTCTGGTTCTTGCTGGCGTACTGCTCGCTGCCGATCCGGAAGAAGCCGAGGTCGAGCAGCCGGACCGCGCAGGACAGCACCCGCTCCCGGTCCAGGCCCTGGCGCTGCAGGTCCACGCAGACCTGCCGGCGGACCGCCGGCAGCAGCGCGCCGAAGTCCAGGACCCGCTCGTGCTTGGCCAGGTCGCGCGTCAGTCGCCAGTGGTCGTGGTAGCGGTACTGCCGGCGGCCGGCCGCGTCGGTGCCGACCGCCTGGATGTGGCCGCTGGCGACCGGGCAGACCCACACGTCGGTCCAGGCCGGCGGCAGGACCAGCGCCTCGATGCGCGCGAGGGTGGCCTGATCGGTGACCGGGTTGCCCCCGGCGTCGACGTAGGAGAAGCCGCGGCCGCGCCGGACCCGGTGCAGACCCGGGGAGGTGGGGCTGACCCGGCGCAGCCGCGGCACCTCAGGCCTCGGGCTCGACGTGCATGGCGGCCTCCTCGGCCGTCTTGCCGCCGAGGTCGGTGCCGACGTCGGAGGCCACCATGTCCTTCTCGGTGTCGGGGCCGAGCCCCTCGTCCGGGTCGACGAGCCGGCCGACCGGCGGCTGGTCCACCGACTCGTCGGCTGGGGTGTCGGCGTCCGCCAGCACGTCCGGTTCCTCGCGGGCGAGGCGGCCGTCGAGCGGCTCGCCCTCGCGCATCTCGGCGGGCGTGGTGCCGAACTCGTCGACCGCCAGCGGGGTGTCGTGCGGCGGCTCCATGATGCCCTCGGCCTGGCCGGTGGCCAGCTGCTCGGGCTCGGGGGCGGCGGGGTCGGGAAGGCCCTCGTCCTCGAACGGGTCGCTGGGCTCGGTCACGTAGGCGCTCCTCAGACGACGGTGTTGGACGGGGCCGCGCCCGGCATCGGTGCCTTGTCGCTGAGGTCGACGGTCTTGTTGGTGACCTTGTCGACCTGCTCGGTGACGGCGCCCTTGGCCTTGTCGGCCAGGTCGGTGGCGGTGTGCTGCAGCGTCTCGGTGGCGTGCTGTACCTGGGGGCGTCCCATCAGGTCCTGCGCGGCTCGCTTGATCTGCTCGTAGCGCTGGGTGCCGGCCTTGGTGCCGAGGACGTAGCCGGCGCCGACGCCGACGAGCAGGGTGAGCTTCTTGATCATGTGGGACCTCCGGGTCGTTGCCTGACGGGCCTCTACCCGGATTCCCGGAGGCCTACCGGAGGCTTGCGCTATCGTCTTCAGGCCGGTCCGCCGGCGATTCCCCCATAGCTCAATTGGCAGAGCATTCGACTGTTAATCGAAGGGTTTCTGGTTCGAGTCCAGATGGGGGAGCCACCTGTTCGTCACCGTGGGGACACTCTGATCGGCTGTCCGACCGGACGATAGGCAGGCATGACCCGCCTGCGCACCGCCGTCGCCCTCCTCACCACGGTCCTGCTCGGCGCCGGTCTCGCCGGCCCCGCCGCCGCCTCCCCGCGGCCGGCCCCGGGCTCGGCGCCCGCCGGCGCGGACATCTCATGGCCGAACTGCCCCACGGGCATGGGCATCCCGCAGCGCCGCACCCTGGGCCTGCCGATGCCGACGGCCGACGCCCGGTTCGTCATCGTCGGGCTCACCAACGGCCCCGGCTTCACCCCGAACCCCTGCCTGGCCGCCCAGGTGGCGTGGGTCAAGGCCCGGCACCTGTGGCTGGGCGCCTACTCGATCACCACCTACCCGAACGCCGCCGAGCTCGCCAAGTACGGCGGTGCCGGTACGGCGACCCAGCGGCTGCAGCGGGTCGGCCGGGCCCAGGCCGCCTTCAACGTCAAGAACATGCGGGCCGCGGGCCTGCGCGCCCCGATGGTCTGGGTCGACGTCGAGCCCAGCACCGTCCGGCCGTGGAGCGCCAGCCCGGCCAGCAACAACGCCGTCATCGACGGGATCGTGGCCGGCTACCGGGCCGCCGGCATCGCGGTCGGCTTCTACTCCTACGCCTACGGCTGGAAGGAGATCACCGGCGGGCGCAAGTGGCCCAGCGTCCCGGTGTGGGTGCCCTCCGGCTCAAACACCCGCGCGTCGGCGGTCAACAAGTGCGCGTCCTCCTTCAGCGGCGGGCCGGTCTGGTTCGGGCAGTGGACCGTCGCGAACCGCGACCACAACGTGGCCTGCGCCGGCGTGACCGGCACGGCCGGCCAGCTGCACCCGCTGACCAAGTACCGGACCACCGTGGTCAAGCGCGGCTCGCGTGGCGCCGCGGTCGTGGCGCTGCAGAAGGCGCTGAAGGTGTCGGCGGACGGTGCCTTCGGGCCCGTCACGCACGGTGCCGTGGTGCGGTTCCAGCGCGCCAAGCGCCTGGCCGGCACCGGCGTCGTGACCGCCGCGACCTGGCGGGCGCTGGGCGCCGGTACGGCGGTCGGTGGCCGACCGAGCCTGTTCCCGCGGACCTTCGCCTCGACCTGAGGCGGGTCTGACACGGGAGCGGCTAGCGTTCGGCGGGTGGACCTCGCCACCCGCCGCCTGCTGGCCGTGCTCCTGGGGTGCGTGGCGGTCCTGACGCTGTCGGGGTACCTGCTCAAGGCCCAGTGCATCGGGCACTACGACACCCGGCGCGACAGCAACCTGTGCAGCAACGACATCCAGGTGCTCTACAAGGCCCGTGGCATGCAGGACCACCCGTTCCCCTACATCAACGGCGGGCTGGTCCACACCGAGCACGGAGCCCGGCTCGTCGGGGGCGCGCTGGAGTACCCGGTGCTCACCGGCCTGTTCGCCTGGCTGCCGGCCCTCGCCGTGCACGACGACGGCGGCTACCTGCAGCTCACCGCGCTGCTGCTGACGCCCTTCAGCTTCCTCACCGTCTGGCTGCTGGCGCGGATGGTCCGCTGGCGGGCGCTGCTGTACGCGCTGGCCCCACCGCTCGTCTGGTACTCGTTCCACAACTGGGACCTGCTGGTGGTCTGCGCGACGGTCGGGGCCTGCTACGCCTGGTGGCGCGAGCGGTACGCCTGGGCCGGCGTCTGGTTGGCCGTCGGGGCGTCGCTGAAGTTCTGGCCGCTGTTCTTCCTGCTCCCGCTGCTGCTCGACCGCCTCGCCGGCGGTGACCGCCCGAGCGCGGCGCGGGCGCTCGCCGCCTTCACCGCCGCCTTCGCCGGCGTGAACGGCCCGTTCCTGCTCACGTCCCCGCGCGGCTGGTGGGCGCCGTACGCCTTCCAGGCCGAGCGCGCGCCCGACATCACCAGCAACGGCATCTGGTACTGGGGCTTCCCGACGCTGAGCACCGACGACCTGAACACCCTGGTGCCGGTGCTGCTGGCGCTGGGGACCCTGGCGGCCTGCGCCGTGGGCTGGTGGCGCGCGAAGGCGGAGGGGGTGTACCCGTTCGTGCAGGTCTGCGCCGCGGTGCTGGCCGTCTTCATGCTCACCAACAAGGCGCACAGCCCGCAGTACGTGCTGTGGCTGCTGCCGTTCTTCTGCCTGCTCCGGCTGCGGTGGGGCTGGTGGGCCGCCTACATGGTGTTCGACACCCTCATGTACGTCGGGGTCTTCCGCTGGTACTACGCGCTCTCGCTCGGGCACGACTTCGGGCTCGCCAAGCAGGCGCTGGTGCTCGGGGTCTGGGGGCGCGCGGTCATGCTCGTCCTGCTGTACGTCGTCTTCCTGCGTTCGGACCCGGCGTTCGAACGGCGACGCCAGCCCGAGCTAGCTCCGTCGGAACAGCCCACTGGCTCAAATCGGACATCACTTTCCTTCGGTTGATCTGCTGCCTACGGTGTGCGACATGTCGGGCGACGCAACAGGGCTTGTCGTGCGCCCCTCCGGGGACATCGACGTCGCGACCGTGGCCGCGTTCCGGGCGTCCGTCCAGAGCGCCCTGGACACCGAGCCGCCCGCGCTGGTGGTGGACCTGAGCGGCGTCGAGTTCATGGACAGCTCCGGGCTGGCCGTGCTGGCGGTCGCGCTCCGCGGCCAACGGGCCCGGTCCGCCGCGGTCGCCGTCGTCCGCCCGCAGCCCATCGTCAAGCGGGCCATCGAGCTGGTCGGCCTCGACCTGCTGTTCGACGTCTCCGACATCCCGACCGAGCTGCTGGAGCAGAGCGCCCGCTGACCGTGTCCAGAACGTGTGGGCGCGGCGTTGGCTCTACGTTGTCGAGATGGCAGTGATCGAGGTCAACGACGCCACCAAGACCTACCGGCGGCGCAGGCGCCCGCCGCAGAAGGCCCTCGACGGGCTGGACCTGCACGTCGCCGAGGGCGGCGTGCACGGCTTCCTGGGACCGAACGGCTCCGGCAAGACGACCACCATCCGGGCGCTGCTGGGGCTGGTGCGCGCGGACAGCGGTGAGCTGCGGCTGCTCGGCCGGCCGGTGCCGCGCGACCTGCCGCAGGTGGTCGGCGGGGTCGGGGCGCTGGTGGAGACGCCGCTGTTCTTCCCGACCTTCTCCGGACGGCTCAACCTGCAGCTGCTCGCCGAGACCGCCGGCGTGTCGCGGGTCCGCGTCGAGGAGTGCCTCGAGCTGGTCGACCTGCAGGACCGTGCCGAGGACCGCTTCAAGGGCTACTCCCTCGGCATGAAGCAGCGGCTCGGCATCGCGGCGGCACTGCTGAAGTCGCCGCGGCTGCTGGTGCTCGACGAGCCCAGCAACGGGCTCGACCCCGCCGGCATCCGGGATGTGCGCGAGCTGATCCGCCGGCTCGGAGCGGACGGCAGCACGACGGTGTTCCTGTCCTCGCACCTGCTCGCCGAGGTGGAGCAGGTGTGCGACCGGGTCTCGATCCTGGCCCGCGGCAAGTGCGTCGCGACCGGGCCGGTCCACGAGGTCCTCGCCGGGCGCGCCACGGGGGAGGTGCGGCTGCGTGCTCCCGATCTGGCCGGAGCCCGCGCTGTCCTCGAGGGCGCCGGCTACGCCGTCACCCCCGTCGACGGGGCGCTGCGCGTGCAGGGCGTCACCGCGCCCGCCGAGCTGACCCGCCTGCTGGCCGACCAAGGCCACTACCTCGAGGAGCTGTCGCCGGTGGCCGCCGACCTGGAGAGCGCGTTCCTCGAGCTGACGGAGGACACGCCGTGACCGACCAGCGGCCGTCGCTGCTCAGGGCTGAGGTGCACCGCTTCCGCAGTCGGCGCTTCATCCGGATCCTGGTGCTGCTGGCACTGGGCGGCTTCGTCGTCGGGCTGGTCATCGCCGGCACCCAGTTCGCGAAGCCGTCCGCCGCGGGGCTGGCCGACGCGCAGCGAATCATGGCCGAGGCCGGCCAGCAGCAGGAGCAGTTCCGGCAGGAGTGCCTGAAGCAGCCGCAGCCGCCCGGCCAGACCGCCGAGCAGACCTGCGGCCCCCCGTTCGAGGCGTCCGGCCTCGGGGTCGAGGACTTCATGCGCACAAAGCCGTTCGTGTTCGCGGACACCGCACCTGGCGCGGCCGGTGGGGTGGCGGCCGGCACGGCCGCGCTGCTGTTCCTCATCGGTGCCACCTGGGTGGGGGCGGAGTGGTCGTCCAAGTCGATGACCGCGCTGCTGTTCTGGGAGCCCCGGCGGCTCAAGGTCATCGCGACCAAGCTCGCCGTCCTGCTGGGCGCCGCCGCTCTCATCGGCGCCGCCGCGCAGGCCCTGTGGCTGCTCGGGGCCAAGGCGCTCGCCGCGACCCGGGGCAGCACCGGCCGGCTGCCGGACGGCTTCTACGGCGACCTGCTGGCGATCCAGGCCCGCGGGGTGCTGCTGGTCGTCGTCGCAGGGGCGCTCGGCTTCGCGCTCGCCAACCTGGTGCGCAACACGGGAGCCGCCCTCGGCCTCGGCTTCGTCTACTTCGCGGTGGTGGAGAACGCGGTCCGGGTCCTGCGCCCGAAGTGGGAGCCCGGACTGCTCACCAACAACGCCGCTGCCCTGGTGTCGAAGGACGGCCTACGGCTCTACCTCAACGAGACCCACGTCGACGGCCAGGGCCAGCTGGTGTCCGTCCGCGAGATCGTGCTGAGCCACCTCCACGGCGGCGTCGTGCTGGTCCTCACCGCCGCCGTGCTCGTCGCGGTCGGCGGGGTGCTGTTCGCCCGGCGCGACCTGCAGTAGCGGGCGTACCGCGAGGGCGGCGTCACGATCAGCACCGGTACGACGTAGTCCACAGGCGGCGTTTCTCGCTTGTGTGTTCGGACAAATCGGGATAACCTGGGTGCATGCCTGAGGTCCTCGATCGCTCCGCCGAGCAGCGCGCGGCGCTGGCAGCCCTGGCGGCGGACGAGGCGGCGGACGCCCGGTTGTTCGCGCGGCGGATGCGGCACCGGGCCGAGCTCGATGCGCTGACGCAGCACGTGGGTGAGCAGGGGCCGGAGGAGTTCGGGGTGCTGGAGCTGGCCGGCACGGCCCGGATCGGGCAGTGCCGTGCCGCCAGCCAGCTCAGCGATGCGCGCCGGCTGGTGGAGGTGTTCGGGGCCACGCTGGCGCTGCTGGAGGCCGGGGTGATGTTCCGGGAGACCGCGGTGCTCCTGCTCGGGTTGACGGTGAACTGCACCGAGGCGGTGCAGGCCGAGGTGGAGCGCCGGGTGCTGGACCGGGTCGCGACCGCCAGCACCACCGATGTGCGGCCAGTGGTGGAGGCGGTGATCCCGGAGGTCGAGGCGGACCTGGACCCGGAGCTGACCCGGGAGCGGCTGGAGCGCTCGCGGCGCGGCCGGCGGGTCTGGGTGAGCCCGGGTCCGGACGGGATGCAGCAGGTCACCGGGGTGCTGGACCCGGTGCAGACCCGCCGCTGGGTGCTGGACTTCGAGGAGCTGGTCCGGGCCCAGAAGCTCACCGACCAGCAGACCGGCACGGTCCGGACCCAGGACCAGCGCCGCGCCGACCTGTTCGCCGGCCTGCCCGGGCACCTGCTGGCGCTGCTGCAGGCCATCCGGCAGGGCAACGTCGCCGAGCTGCTCGCCCTGGCCGCGCGCGACCCCGACCTGGCCGACCGCCTGGAAGCCCTCGCCGGCCAGGCGCCCGCCCCGGCGGCACCGGCGTCGCGGCCGCCGACCGTGGAGGAGCTGGCGGTCGCACTGCTGCGGCTGCCGGTCCGCAACCCGATGGTCCTGAACGTGCACATCCCGATGACCACCGTGCTGGACCGCGACCACCGCAGCGGCTGGGTCGAGGGCCTCGGCCCGATCCCGGCCGAGCACGCCCGGCTGCTCGTCCCGTACGCCGGCCTGCGCCGGGTCTTCGTCGACCCGGCCAGCGGCGTCCCGACCGGCCTGGACCCGCACCAGCACCCGGCCCTGCTCGGCCCCGACCAACCGCCCGACGAGCGCACCGCCCAGCAGGTCCGGGACCGGCTGCTGGCCCTGCTCGGCCCGACCACCACCGTGCACCACACCGAACCCCGACACGACCCCAGCCGCGCCCTGAGCGAGTTCGTCCAGCTCCGCGACCAGCGCTGCACCGGCCTCGGCTGCTCCCGACCGGCCCGGCGCTGCGAGCTCGACCACGAGACCCGCTACCCCGACGGCCCGACCGCCGCCTGGAACCTCAGCGCCAAGAGCCCCCGCTGCCACCGCGCCAAGCACCACGGCTGGCAGGTCGACCGCCTCGACACCGGCCAGAGCCGCTGGAACAGCCCGCTCGGCCACAGCTACACCCGGCCCGGCGTCTGGCAGGCCCCGCCCGCCGTCCCGCACGACCTCACGCTGGGCCCACCACGGCTACCCGCCTGCGACGACCACGACCCCTACCCCCGGGACCGACCGCTCTGGCACCGGCCACCCGCCCCGCCGCCGGCCCCACCACCGGAGCCACAGCACGGCTGGCACGACGACCCGCAGTTCTAGGGGCTCAGGCGGTGAGGCGCGTCCGTCGCAGCCCTGCAGGCGCGGGCGCCGCCGCGACGTCGCCGGCCGTCAGCTCGCCGGCCAGCGCGATCCGCATGCCCTCGGGGTCGAGCAGATCCATGAGCAGCGACGGCGGGACCCCCTCGGTCAGCAGGCGCTGAGCCAGGGTGGACCCGGTTCGGACAGGTGCGGTCATGCTGATCTCTCGACCGGAAGTCGAGGGTTCTTGAGGGCCAAACGGGTGAAGAACCACAACGGTGTGCTTCTCGGCTCGGGTCAGCCGCCTTCCTTCCCTGAACGGCTGTCCCGGTCGGAGAACACGCACCACACCACCTTGCCCTGGTGGGTCGGGCGGGTGCCCCAGCGGCTGGCGAGCAGAGCGGCGAGCTGCAGGCCGCGGCCGTGCTCGTCGTCCGGCGTGGGCCGCATGCGCCGCGGCAGGTAGGACGCGTGATCCTCCACCTCGAGCACCAGGTGCGCCCGGCTGCGCCGGACCCGCAGCTCCACCGGCGGCCGGCCGTGCACGACGGCGTTGGTGACGAGCTCGCTCACGAGCAGCACCACCTCGTCGGCCCGTTCGGGCCCGGTGCCCCAGTCGAGCAGCGTCCGCGAGACCTCGTGCCGGATCCCGCGCAGCTCCGACAGGTCGCCGGTGACCTGGATCGACAGGGACGACTCGTGCGTCGCGCTCTGGTCCACCTGTGCGAGCAGGACAGCGATGTCGTCGTCCGGCCCGTCCGGCAGCAGGCTCTGCACCAGGCGGGAGGGCAGGTCCTCGAGCGTCCCGGACCGGCCGTCGAGCTCGCGCGCGAGGGCGTCGATGCCGGTGTCGAGGTCGCTGTCGCGGCGTTCGACCAGCCCGTCGGTGTAGAGCGCTAGCAGCGCATCGGCCGGGAGCTCCAGCCGCTCCTCGACCATGCCGGGCTGGCCGACGCCGAGCGGGGGCGAGGCCGACCCGGTGAGCCGGCGAACCGGCTGCCCTGGCACCACCAGCAGCGGCGGCAGGTGACCGGCGTTCGCGTACGTCAGGGACCGCTCGCCCGGGTCGTACACCGCGTAGATGCAGGTGACGATCTGGTCGCTGCCCAGCTCGCGGACCGCGCTGTCGAGGTTCTCGAGGACATCGGCGGGCGGCAGGTCCAGCCGGGCGTAGGCGCGCACCGCGGATCGCAGCTGCCCCATCACGGCCGCGGCCCGCACACCGCGGCCCATCACGTCGCCCAGGACCAGCGCCGTCCGGCCGGCGCCGAGCTCGATCACGTCGTACCAGTCGCCGCCGACCTGCGTGCCCTCCACGCCGGCCCGGTAGTAGGTGGCGATCTGCAGGTGGTCGGGGTCGAAGGTGCGGGCCGGCAGCAGGCTGCTCTGCAGCTCGTCGGCGATCCGGTGCTCGCGCGCCGCTGCCTCCTGGCTGGCCGCGGCCGCCGCCATGGCCCGCTCGGCCTCCCGCTGCCGGGTGGTGTCCTGCAGGCTGCCGCGCAGCACGAGCGGCGTGCCCTCGTCGTCGCGGACGACCTCGCCGAGGGCGCGGTAGCTGCGCAGCTCGCCGCCGGCGCGCAGCAGCCGCACCTCGAAGTCGATCGGGGTGCCGGAGAGCCCGGCCGCCAGGGCGGCGCGGACCCGCGCGGCGTCGTCCGGGTGGACCAGCGAGCCGATCACGCCCTCGACGTCGAGCTGCTGCAGCTGCTCCACCGTCAGCCCGACCTGCCGGAAGAACTCCTCGGTGCCGCTGACCGTGCCGGTCCGCAGGTCGATCTCCCAGCTGCTCACCTGCGCCAGCCGCTGGGCCTGGTCGAGCAGCGTGCGGCTGCGCTCCAGCTGGGCGCGGGTACGGCGCACCCGGTCGAGCTCGAGGTTCGACCGCACCCGGGCGAGCAGCTCGCGGGCGGCGAACGGCTTGGCGAGGTAGTCGTCGGCTCCGGCGTCGAGGCCCTCGACGGTGGCCTCCTCGCCCGCCCGGGCCGACAGCATGATCACCGGCAGGTGGCTGGTGGCCTCGTCGGCCCGCAGCGCAGCGAGCAGCTCGAAGCCGTTGAGCCCCGGCAGCATCACGTCGGTGAGGACCAGGTCGGGTGGGTCCCGCCGGGCCAGCTCCAGCCCCTGCTGGCCATCGGCCGCCGTGTCGACGTCGTACTGCTCGAGGAGCAGCCGGCGGACGTAGTCCCGCATGTCGGCGTTGTCGTCCACGACCAGCACCCGCTGCCGGTTCGCGCGCACCGGCGCGGCCGCGGGGGCGTGGTCCAGCCAGCGCAGCGCCTCGGCCAGGAAGCCGTCGGCCTTGCGCTCCACGTGCAGCAGCCGTTCGAGCGGCCGGTGCACGACCTGGTCGGCCGGCAGGTGGCTGTCGCCGAACGGGACCCGCACCGTGAAGGTGCTGCCCGCGCCGGGCTCGCTGGCCACCGCCACGGTGCCGCCGTGCAGGGCGGTGAGCTCGGCGACCAGGGCCAGCCCGATGCCGGAACCCTCGTGGCTGCGGGACAGCGCACCGGGCACCCGGTGGAAGCGCTCGAACAGCTTGTCCTGCTGGGCGGCGTCGATGCCGGTACCGGTGTCGGTGACGGTGAGCTCGGCCTGGCCATCCTGCTCGCGCACGCGGACGGTGATGCCGCCGGCGAAGGTGAACTTCAGGGCGTTGGACAGCAGGTTCAGGACGATCTTGGCCCACATGTCCTGGTCGAGGCAGACCAGCTCAGGCAGCGGCGGGCAGTCGATGGTGAGCTCCAGGCCGACCCGGGCGGCGGCGGCCGAGAAGGCCTCGGTGAGCCCGGCGGTGTAGGCGGCGAGGTCGACCGGCTCGTAGGACCCACGGGCGTTGCCCGCCTCCAGCCGGGAGAAGTCCAGCAGCGAGTTGACCAGCTTGAGCAGCCGGTGGGCGTTGCGGTTGATGACCTCCACCCGCTCACGCTGTACGGCGGGCAGCGGGTGCGCCGCGTCGGTGAGGGCGTCCTCCGCCGGCCCGAGCAGCAGCGTCAGCGGGGTCCGGAACTCGTGGCTGACGTTGGTGAAGAAGGCGGTCTTGTCGCGGTCGAGCTCGGCGAGCCGCTCGGCCCGGTCGCGCTCGGCGTCGTAGGCGCGGGCGCCCGCGATGCCGGCCGCGAGCTGACCGGCGACCAGCCGTACGAAGCCCTCGTAGCTCTCGTCGAGCGGGCGGTACCGGTTGAGGCCGGCGACCAGGAAGCCGAACGGCGGTGCGTCCAGCTGCTGGCGCAACGGCACGACCAGGGCCTGCAGCGGCGGCTGGTCCCAGGCGCCGGTCGGCAGGCCGGGGAAGCGCTCAGGCAGGTCGTCGACCACGACCACCTGGCCGTCGGCGGCCTGCTTCACCGGCCAGCCGGTGACCTCGCCCGGCTCCAGGACGGCAGGGGCGGCCGGGTGCCCGGCCGGCATGCCGCTGCTGCCGACGAGCGCCGCAGCCCCGGCGTCGTCGAAGGCGTACATCAAGGTGAACGGCAGCGAGCTCTGGTCGTTGCCGAGCTGCTGGCTCGCGGCCGCCAGCACGTCGGCCTCGGACTGCACGTTGGACACCGCGGCGCCGACGTCGCGCAGCGTGGCCATCCGCCGGGCCCCGACCACACCCCGGGTGTCCTCGGTGACGACGCACAGCATCCCGACGATCACGCCGTCGTCGTCGGTCAAGGGGCTGTAGGAGAACGTGTGGTAGGTCTCCTCGGGGTAGCCGCTGCGCTCCAGGAACAGCAGCAGCCCCTCGTCCCAGGTGGCCTGACCGGTGGTCATCACGGTGTCGATCCGGGGCCCGATGTCGGGCCAGATCTCGGCCCAGACCGTGCTCGCCGGCTTGCCGAGCGCCCACGGGTACTTCTCGCCGAGGGTGTCCCGCCGGTAGGCGTCGTTGCAGAAGAAGGTGAGATCCGGGCCCCAGGCCATCCACATCGAGAAGCGGCTGGTGAGGACGACGCGGACGGCGCTCTTGAGGCTCTGGGGCCACTGCGCCGGCGGCCCGAGCGGTGTGCGGCTCCAGTCCACGGCCGCCAGATCGGCGCCCGCGGTGCCGCCGCCGGCGAACGGATCGGACCCCGGGGTCACAGCGGGTGATCGGTCTGGCACGCTCCTAAACTACAGGCGCCGGTGCGTCGGGGCGGGCACCTTACAATGCCGGCCGGGTGGTAGCTCAGCCGGTCCTCGCGACCAGTGCGGCCGGCGTACAGCCCCAGTCACCCGTGACGAACGTCGCCGGGACCACTGGCACTCACGGACCGCGGGAGCTCGAAAGCTGCTCCGAGGCTGAGCGCCGTCGTGGCGGGTGCTCCCGGCCGAGCCGCGAGATACCAGCGGTTCCCCCGCGCCACACGCATGCCTTCCCTGGGTAGGACCGACAGGATGGCTTCAGTGGGCGCAGGCCCTGCCCGCGCGCCGGGGTGTCCGCTCGACATCGGTGCCGTGGGAGTCGCTGCATCGCAGTCACGTAGTTGGCCTATACGGCTGACCGCCGGCGACTGCCTCGGTGTCGGTTCCGAGACAAGATCGCGGAAACGGAGGCGTTCACTGTTGCCGTCG
>JAOPVD010000021.1 GCA_025966295.1 Frankiales bacterium
GCCCGGGCCCGCTCGCGGGCGGCGGCGAGCGCCCGGCCGCGCCCGGGCAGCCGCAGCGCGTCGGTGACCAGCCCCGCCCGGGTGTGCCGGTGCGCGGCCACCATGAGGTTGTCCAGCACCGACATCCCGGCGAACAGCTGGACGACCTGGAAGGTGCGGGCCAGGCCCAGCGCGGTGCGCGCGTGCGCGGGCTGCCGGGTGACGTCCAGCCCGTCGAGCAGCACCCGACCGCGGGTGGCCGGCTGCAGCCCGGTGACGACGTTGAACGTCACGGTCTTGCCGGCGCCGTTGGGACCGATCAGCCCGACGACCTCACCGGCGTGGACCGTGAGCGAGACGCCGTCGACCGCGTCGAAGGCGCCGAAGCGGACCCCCACGTCGCGGAGCTCGAGGGCGGCGCTCATGCCGGCACCGCCCGGCGTACCGGCCGCAGCAGCTTGCCGACGGCGCCCGCCAGTCCCTCGGGGGCGACGGCCAGGACGCCGATGAGCAGCAGCCCGGTGCACAGCGTCGTCAGCGAGGTGGTGCCGCCGTTGGCGACCTCGGTGGTGCCGCCGAAGTCCAGCGTCGTCAGCGTCACGACCAGACCACCGAGGAAGGCGCCCGGCACGCTGGCCACGCCGATGATGACGGCGTAGGCCAGCAGCGTGATCGACCGGGTGAAGTCGAAGGACGCCCCGGACGCGCCCTGCACCAGGCCGGCGTACAGCGCCCCGGCCAGGCCGGCGAGGAAGCCGCTGGCCGCGAAGCCGCGCAGCTTCACCGACACCACCGAGAAGCCCATCGCGGCGGTCGCCGGCTCCGAGCTGCGCAGCGCGGTGAGGGCCGCGCCGGTGCGGGCCCGCCGCAGGCTGGCCACCGCGAAGCACGCGACCACCAGCACCGCCAGCGCCAGCCAGGCATAGGCCCGTTGGCCGTCCGCGACATGGCCCGGGTCGACGCCGGCGAACCCGGGCCGCGGCACCGGCCGGCTGCCGTCGTCGCTGGCCAGGGGCGGCCAGCTGTAGAGGAAGCGGTCGGCGGTGAAGGACAGCGACAGCGTCGCGATCGCGAGCTCCAGCGGCTGCAGCCGGATCGCCGGCAGCCCGACCAGCGCCGCGACGGCGGCCGCCAGCAGCGCGCCCAGCACCAGCGCGGGCAGGAACGGCACGCCGTGCGACAGCGCGATGCCGGTGCCGTAGGCGCCGCAGCCCATGAAGACCGCCTGGCAGACCGACACCTGGCCGACCACCCCGACGAGCAGCACCAGCGACAGCGTCGCCAGCCCCCAGATCGCGACCTGGCTGAGGTTGTAGCGCGACAGGTTGCCGCGGTCGTCGACCAGCAGCGGCACCAGCACGACGGCGACCACGACGCCCACGAACGCCGCCAGCGCCGTCCGGCCGGTCGGCAGCGCCCGCACCGACGCGGGCACCAGCCCGCCCGAGACGACGTCCCTTCGGCCGCCGCGGCGCATGAACAGCAGCGCCACCAGGACCACGAGGAAGGCGGTGAGCTCCTCCACGCCCTTGACGCTGGGGACGTCCCGGAGCGCGTACTTCACGACCGGCTGCAGCATGCCGAGCACCAGCCCGCCGGCGAAGGTCAGCGGCAGCGAGGACAACCGGCCGACCAGCGCCGCGGCGAGCGCCTGCACCGTGAACACCACCAGCTTGGTGGTGTCGAGCCCGCCGAGCAGCGGCGCCACCAGCACGCCGGCCAGCCCGCTCACCGCGCCGCCGAGCCCCCAGGCCACCAGGTTGACGCGGTCGACGTGGATGCCGAGCAGCCGGGCCGCGTCCGGCGCCTCCGACACCGCCCGGGTCGCGGTCCCCATCGCGGAGCGGCGGAAGAACAGCGCCAACCCGACGGCGAGGGCCGCGGTGATGGCCAGGATGACGACCTGCTGGTTGCTGTAGAGCAGCACCCCGCCCCAGTTGACGAAGTTGTCGTCGTTGACGAGCCGGGCCGGCTCGTTGGTCGCGGCCTGGGTGCCGTAGAGCCAGCCGACGCCGCCCTGCAGCACCAACAGCCAGCCGAGCGTCACGACGGTCCCGGCCAGCGCCCCGCGCACCGGCCGGACGGTGAGCTCCATCGCCACCCCGATGACGATGCCGAGCGCCACGACCAGCGCCATCACCAGGCCGATCGGGAGGCCGTGGCTGTGCAGGGTGCTGCCGAAGTAGGCGCACGCCAGCCCGATGGCGCCGGCGGCGAAGTTGAACACCTTGGAGGTCTTGTAGACGATCACGATGCCGAGCGCCTGCAGCGCGTACATCGCGCCGACCGGCAGGCCGCCGAGGGCGAGCGACAGGTAGAGCTTCACCGGTCGAAGCTCTCGTTGTCGCACGCGAAGCCCTGGTACGGCGCCAGCCGGCCGTTGACCACCTTGGACAGCGCGAGGCAGCGGTTGATGTCGTGGTGCGGGCTGGGGCCGAAGTGCAGGCCCTGCGGCGTGAAGTCGCCGCCGACCGTGCTCGGCAGGCTGTCCATCGTCCGGAGCAGGTTGTCCCGCGTGATGTCGTCCCCCATCCGCCGCAGCGCTTCCACGAGGATCTTGGCGTCCAGCCAGCCGGCCTGGCCGAGGTAGCTGACCTGGGCCTTCGCGCCGAAGGACCGCTTCACCTGCCGGACGTACTCCTGCACGTCCGGGCCGCCGCCGTCGATGGCGGCGAAGTCGCTGGCCACCAACGTGCCCTCGGTGGTCGGGCCCTGGGTGACGGTCGGGTCGGTGAACAGCGGGTCGGCGACGTGCACCGGCCGGTAGCTCTGCCGGTCCATCGACTGCTGGAGCCGGTTGTAGGCGGTCTGGTCGATCAGGGTCGCGATGCCGTTGACGCCCGACAGCCGGAACTGCGTGACGACGTCGTCGTAGGAGACCTTGGTGACGTCGACCTGGACGATGTCGCCGGCCGCCAGCGTCTTGCCGCCGGCCTGGACGCCGGCCGTGAACGCCCGCCGCTGGGCCTCGTTGGCCGCCGCGCTGGCACCGCCGATGAAGATCACGCCGGGCCGGGTGACCTTGCCCTCCCGGGCGAGGAACCGGCCCATCTCGTAGCCGTAGTGGTGGGACTGGAAGGCGTAGGCCCACCGCGAGTGGTACTCGTCGCCGACGCCGTAGGCGCCGATCAGCGGCACCTTGTTCTGCTCCAGGAACGGCACGATCTGCGCCTCGGTCTGCGGGGCGTTCCAGGCCGCGAAGGTGAACACGCCCTCGGCCAGCAGCTGCTGCGCCTGCGCCTTGCCGCGCACCCCGTCGAGCTGGTCGTCCCGCAGGTCGAGCAGCAGCTTGTGGCCGTTGACCCCGCCGCGGGCGTTCACCATGTCGACGTAGGCCTTGGTGCCCTGCGCGCTGGCCGCGAAGTTGATGGCCCCGGTCTGGCTGACGATCGCCCCGATCTTGATGGGCTGGCCCTTGCCGACCTTCGCCGGGCCGGTCGTGCCGCCGCCGCGGCTGGCCGGCCCGCTGCCGCCCTGGGTGGTCGTGGTGGTGCTGCCCTGGGTGCCGCTGTGGCCGCGGGCGGTGGCGGTGGGCCGGGCGGTCGGCCCG
>JAOPVD010000097.1 GCA_025966295.1 Frankiales bacterium
GGTACGGCGGTCAGGCGGGCGGGTCGCCCTGACCGCGCTGGCCACCTGGGCGGTGGTCGGCGGGACCACGCTGCGCCGGGAGGCGGCCGCGCTGCACGCGCTGCTCGACGTCGGCGACCTCGACGGCGCCCGGGCGCGGCTGCCGCACCTGTGTGGGCGTGACCCGGCCGCCCTCGACGTACCCGGGCTGGCCCGCGCCACCGTCGAGTCGGTCGCCGAGAACACCTCGGACGCGGTCGTCGGGCCGCTGTTCTGGGGCGCGGTCGCCGGCGTGCCCGGCCTGCTGGCCTACCGGGCCGTGAACACCCTCGACGCCATGGTGGGCCACCGGTCGGAGCGCTACCGGCGCTTCGGCTGGGCCGCGGCTCGCCTCGATGACGCCGCCAACCTGGTGCCGGCGCGGGTCACCGCCGCGCTCACCGTGGCGCTCGCCCCCGTCGTCGACGGCCGCCCCCGGTCGGCCTGGCGGGCCTGGCGACGGGACGGCGCCAAGCACCCGTCGCCGAACGCCGGCCCCGTCGAGGCGGCCTTCGCCGGTGCCCTCGGCCGCACCCTGGGTGGCCGGCTGTCGTACGCCGGTCGGGTCGAGGACCGGCCGTTGCTCGGCGACGGGCCGGCGCCCACGGTGGCGGACATCGCACGGGCGGCCCGGTTGTCCGCGGCGGTGTCGCTCGCTGCGGGGGCGGCGGCTGTCGCCGTACGAGGTCTGCGGCGGTGAGGGGGGCGCTGCTGGTCGCGGGCACCACCTCGGACGCCGGGAAGTCCGTCGTCACCGCCGGGCTGTGCCGGTGGCTGGCGCGGCAGGGTGTGAAGGTGGCGCCGTTCAAGGCGCAGAACATGTCGCTGAACTCGGCCGTCACCGCCGACGGCGCCGAGATCGGCCGGGCCCAGGCGGTGCAGGCGGCGGCCGCCCGCGTCGAGCCCGAGGCGGCCATGAACCCGGTGCTGCTCAAGCCGGGCAGCGACCGCAGCTCGCAGGTGGTGCTGCTCGGCAAGCCGTACGCCGACGTGTCCGCGCTGAGCTACCGCGAGCACAAGCCGGCGCTGATGCAGGTCGCGCTGGAGTGCCTGGCGGACCTGCGGTCGCGGTACGACGTGGTGCTGTGCGAGGGCGCCGGGTCGCCGGCCGAGATCAACCTGCGGGCAACCGACATCGCCAACATGGGGCTGGCCCGCGCGGCGTCGCTGCCGGTGCTGGTCGTGGGGGACATCAACCCGGGCGGGGTGTTCGCCGCGATGTTCGGCACCCTGGCGCTGCTGTCGCCCGCGGACCAGGCGCTGGTGTGCGGCTTCGTGGTGAACAAGTTCCGCGGCGACCCGGCGCTGCTGCAGCCGGGGCTGGACATGCTGCGGCAGCTCACCGGCCGGCCCACCCTCGGGGTGCTGCCGTGGACCGAGGGCCTGGAGCTGGACGTGGAGGACTCGCTCGGGCTGGCGGCCCCGGTGGCCCCGCTGCCGGCGCTCGGCCGCGACGTGCTGCGGGTGTCGGTGGTCCGGCTGCCACGGCTGTCGAACTGGACCGACATCGACGCGCTGCGCGCCGAGCCGGGCGTGCTGGTGCGGTTCGCGTCGACGCCCGAGGAGCTGGCGGACGCCGACCTGGTGGTGCTGCCCGGGACCCGGCAGACGGTGGCGGACCTGGCCTGGCTGCGAGCGCGCGGGTTGGACGTGGCGCTGGCCCGGCGCGAGGGGCCGGTGCTGGGGATCTGCGGCGGCTACCAGATGCTCGGCGGCACGATCGGGGATCTCGTGGAGTCCGGGGCCGGCACGGTCGACGGCCTGGGGCTGCTGCCGGTGGACACGGTGTTCGGCGCCGACAAGGTGCTGGCCCGTCCTGGTGGTGCCTGGCGCGGGCACCCCGTGACCACCGCGTACGAGATCCACCACGGACGGATCACGCCGACGGCGGGGGAGGCGTTCCTGGACGGGGTGCGGGTCGGCGCGGTCAGCGGGACCGTGTGGCACGGGGCGCTGGAGAGCGACGGCTTCCGGCGGGCCTACCTGGCCGAGGTCGCGGAGCTCACCGGCCGGGCATGGGTGCCGGGGACGGTCGCGTTCGAGGACGTGCGGCAGGCCCGGCTGGACCTGCTCGGTGACGTGGTCGCCGAGCACCTGGACACCGACGCGGTGCTGCGCCTGATCGAGCACGGCGCCCCGGGCGGGCTCCCCTTCATCCCGCCCGGCGCCCCCGCCTGACCGCGTGCCCTTCCGCGGCGATCATGGAGTTGTTGCCCGGGGCTCACGCTCAGCGGGTGAGCACAAGTTCCATGATCGCCGCGGAACCGGCGAGGGCGGGGACTAGGCGCCGGCGGCGGCCTCCTTGAGGGCGGCGGCCGCGTCCTCCTTGCTGACCCGCACCAGGCTGCAGGCGATGACGCCGGCGATGGCGAGCAGCACGGCCCCGATCAGGAAGCCGACGGCCCAGCCGGAGACGAGCGCGTCGTTGACCTTGGCGATCAGGCCGCCGACCTCCGGGGTGAGCTGCTGGGTGGCGATCGCCTGCCGGATGGTGGCGTCGGCCTGCCCGATCTGCGGGAACAGCGACTCAGTGCGGGCCGTGCTCACCGCGGTGAGCAGCGCGAGGCCCAGCGCACCGCCAACCTGCTGGCCGGCGTTGAGCAGCGCCGAGGCGATGCCGGCGTCCTCGTGCGGCACCCCGGCGACGGCCGAGCTGGTCAGCGCCACGAAGGTGAGCCCCATGCCGAACGCGATCAGCCCGAGGGCCGGCAGGATCGTGCCGACGTAGGTCGAGTCCGGCGAGAGCCGCAGCCCGAGGAACAGCAGACCGCCCGCCGCGAGCAGCGGGCCGGCGGTCAGCAGCGGACGCGGGCCGATCTGGCCGAGCAGGTTGGCGCCGATGCCGGCGGCGACGCCGATCAGGGCGGTCATCGGCAGGAAGGCGAGCCCGGCCTTGACGGGGCTGAAGCCGTTGACCTGCTGCATCCACAGGATGAGGAAGAAGAAGATCGCGAAGATGCCGGCGCCGATGAACAGCGAGCCGAGGTCGGCGCCCAGCACGCTCCGGTTGCGGAACAGCCGGAACGGCACGAGCGGCGCCGGGGACTTCAGCTGCACCCGCACGAAGGCGGCCAGCAGGAGCACGGCCAGGCCGATGAGGCCCAGCGTCTTGCCGGAGGCCCAGCCGAACTCGTTGCCCTTGACCATCGCGTAGACGAGCGCCATCAGGCCGCCGGTGACGAGCACCGCACCGGGGATGTCGAAGCGCTGCGCCCGTTCGTCCTTGCTCTCCGGCACGTACTTCAGCGCGCCCACGACGGCGACGACGGCGATCGGGATGTTGACGAACAACACCCAGCGCCAGGAGGCGTACTCGGTCAGCAGGCCACCGAGGATGAGACCGATGGCGGCACCACCGGCGGTGATGGCCGACCAGATGCCCAGCGCCTTGTTGCGCTCCTGGCCCTCCTTGAAGATCACGGTCAGCAGCGACAGGGCCGCGGGGGACATCAGCGCGCCGCCGATGCCCTGCAGGCCGCGGGCCGCGACGAGCAGGCCGAGGTTGCCCGCGACACCGCCGAGGACGGACGCGATCGCGAACAGCACGGCGCCGCCCATGAAGACGTTGCGTCGTCCGATGCGGTCGGCGATCTTGCCGCCGAGCAGCAGGAAGCCGCCGAAGGTCAGGGTGTAGGCGGTGACGACCCAGGACAGGTCGCCGTTGCTGTGCACGTTCAGGGCAGAGGCGATGTCGGGCAGCGCGACGTTCACGATGGTGGCGTCGAGGACGACCATCAGCTGGGCGATGGCGATGACGACGAGTGCGAGGCCCTTGTGCACCGTGCGTCCGTCGGCGTGGGTCAGGTCGGCGGGTGGAGCGTCCGTGACGGACATGGTGTGGGGTTCCCCTCTGCGTACGTTGGCTCAACAACGGTAGACCGTTGCGCGGTGAACGGTCAACCGCTGTAGAGTGAACTGCGTGACAGCCTCCAACCTTCCTGCCGGGTCGGACACCCCCGATCGTGTGACGCGCGAGGAGCGCCGCCGCCGCACCGAGGCCACCATCCTCGACGCCGCCCGCGAGCTGTTCGCCGAGCAGGGTTTCGAGCGCGCGACCATCCGGGCGGTGGCCGCGCGTGCCCACGTCGACCCCGCGCTCGTGATGCAGTACTACGGCAACAAGGAGGGCCTGTTCGCGGCCTCGGCCCGCTGGCAGGTGGACCACACACGGCTCGCCGCGGCGTCGCTGGCGGACGTCCCGCTGACCGCGCTCGAGGAGCTGTTCGCGGCCTTCGAGGACCCCGTCATGCGGGACAGCGCGGTCGCGCTGCTGCGCAACTGCCTGACCCACGAGAGCGCGCTCGGCATCATGCGCGACGACGTCATGTGCGAGCCGCAGGCGATGATCGCGAAGACCATCGGCGGCCCGGACGCCGAGCTGCGGGCCGGGCTGCTCGGCGCCGCCATGATCGGGACGATGATCGTCCGGTACCTGCTGGAGATCCCGGCCGTGGCGACCGCGTCCCGCGAGGACATCGAGCGCATCATGGCGCCGGTCCTCAAGACCCTGGTGGACCCCGACACCTGACCGAGCCGCCGCTACGCCGGTTGCGTGACCGCGCGGCCGGCGCGCCGACCTAGCGTCCGGCTCGAGCCACCTGGACGGCAGGTGGCCCGGGAACGGGGGGGCCGTGCTCGGGTTCCGCTGGCGCGCTGCCGCCGTCGTGCTCGCGGTCGTGGCTGCCTTCGTGGTCCCGGGCCCGCCCGCGACCGCCGCTGCCACCACGGCGGCCGTCGCCTCGGTGGCCGGCCCGGTGCAGTACGTCGGCGACGCCGTCGGCAAGGTCTTCACGGTGGCGGTCCGAAACAGCGGGACCCGCAGCCTGGGCGCGGTGCAGGTCGACGTCCCGGGCAAGGCCTGGCGGGTCGCCGGCTGCCCCGCGGGCCCGGCCGGGTGGGCCCGGGTGGTGTCCGCCCAGGGCTGCTCATTCCGGAGCCCCGCCGGCCCGGCCGGCAACATCGGACCGGGAGCCACGGTGCGCTTCCAGGTCAAGGCGCGGACGCTGCCGAGCGACCGCGACCGCAAGGGAACCTGGAAGGTGCTGGCGCGGTCCGACAGCCCGGTGCAGTACGTCACCGCGCGCCCCGGCGGGCGGGGCCTGCAGGTGCAGGCGTACTCCCTCGAGATCACCAACGTCCTGTCCCGCGGCCCGGTGCGCGGCATCGGCTCGGCCTGCCCGGCCACCGTCCGGTCGGCCAAGGCCGGGTCCCGCACGGTGCTGGTGATCTGCGGCCGCAACCACGCCCGGGTGCCGTTCGCCCTCAACCCCGGGTCGGCCAAGCTGGCGGGCGACTTCGGCACGCCCGGGCGGCTGGTCAGCGGCCGGGTCAAGCCCGGCCGGGCCAGCGTCGTGGTGGCCAACTACGCCGACGTGCTGGTCTCCAAGGTGCTGGGGGCCAACCGGAAGGTCGCGCTGACGCTGACCAGCACGTCGGGGCAGCGCGCGCCGCGGGTGACGTACGGCGGCTTCAGCGTCACCGATCTCGCCCCGGTGGCGAAACCGGTGTCCCAGGCGGTCACCGAGGACGTGCCGACCGCGGTGACGCTCGTCGCGACCGACCCGGACGGCGACACGACCACCTTCAAGGTGCTCACCGGTCCGGCGCACGGCAAGCTCAGCGGCTTGTCGGGCCCGTCCTGCAGCGGCTCGCCCGGCCGGACCTGCAGGACGCAGACCACCTACGTCCCGGTCAAGGACTACGCGGGTCCGGACTCGTTCCGCTACCAGGTCAGGGACGACTTCGGGAAGACCGTCACGGCGACGGCGAAGCTCTCGGTCGCCGGGGTCAACGACGCCCCGACCCGCGTCAACCTCAACCCGCAGAGCGTGCGGGAGGGGCTCGCGGCCCCCGCGCTGGTGGGCGCGCTCACCACCAGCGACCCGGACGCCGGTGACCGCTTCAGCTACGCGCTGGTGCCCGGCGACGGCGACGCCGACAACGCCCTGTTCGCCATCTCCGGTACGTCGCTCCTGACCGCTGTGGTCCTCGACCGGGAGACCAAGCCCACCGCCAGCGTGCGGATCCGGAGCACCGACGGCGGCGGGGTCTTCGTCGACCAGGTCCTTCTGCTCACGGTCCGGAACACCAACGAGCCGCCCACCGGCATCACGCTGGACAGGGCGACCGTCCTGGAGAACCAGCCGGCCGCGACGACCGTCGGCACGCTGTCGACGACGGACCCCGATCCGGACGACACGCACAGCTACGCCCTGGTGCCGACCTCCGGCGGGGACGAGGCCGGCTTCGCGCTCAGCGGGCCGACGCTGTCGACGACGGTGCCGTTCGACCGGGAGGCGCGGAGCAGCTACGCGCTGGTGGTCCGCAGCACCGACCTGGCCGGCGAGTTCGTCGACACGCCGCTCACCATCACGGTGGTCAACGCCAACGAGCCGCCGGCCGCGCCCGTGCTGACCGGCAGCGCGCTGGACGAGAACCAGGCGCCGGGCAGCACCATCGGCACGCTGTCGGCCACCGACCCGGACGGTGATGCCCTGACCTACAGCCTCGCGGCCGGGCCGGACGCCGCCGCCTTCACGGTGGTCGGCACCGCGCTGCGGTCCGCCAAGGCCTTCGACTTCGAGACCCGGAGCAGCTACTCCCTGCGGCTGCTCGCCTCGGACGGCTCCGGCGGCAGCTCCGAGGCGACCGTCACCGTCACGGTGCGCAACGTCAGCGAGGCCCCGGCCGGTGTGGCGCTGTCCAGCACCACGGTGCCGGAGAACAGCACGGGCCCGGCCCTCGTCGGGACGCTGTCCGCGGTCGACCCCGATGGCGACGCGGTGACGTTCGCGCTGCCCGCCGGGGCCGGCGACAACGCGTCCTTCACCGTGAGCGGCTCCGCGCTCCGCACCGTCGGTCCGTTCGACCGGGAGACCAAGGGCAGCTACAGCGTGTCGGTGGTGGCCCGGGACGCGGGTGGCCTGGCGTCCCCGGCGGCGGCCTTCACGGTCGTGGTCGGCAACGTCAACGAGCAGCCGACCGACCTCGCGCTGTCCAACGTGGCGGTCCCGGAGGGCGCCGCGCCGCCGACCGCCGTGGGGACGCTGTCCACGGTGGACCCGGATGGCGGCACCTTCGGCTACGCGTTCGCGGACGGCGGCGCCGACAACAGGCTGTTCAGCCTGGCCGGTGCGGCCCTCAACGCCGAGCAGTCCTTCAACTACGAGACCCGCCACACCTACTCGGTGCGGATCCGGTCCACCGACGAGGGCGGGCTCTGGACCGAGAAGGCGTTCACGATCGAGGTGACCAACGCCAACGAGAAGCCGACGAGCCTCGACCTGAGCGGCACCACGGTCCCGGAGAACAGCAAGGTCGGCACGGTGGTGGGCACCCTGTCCTCGACCGACCCGGACGCCGGCGACAGCGCCAGCTACTCACTCCCGACGGGCCTGGGTGACAACGGCTCGTTCCAGGTGCAGGGCACCACCGTGGTGACGACGAACAGCTTCGACTTCGAGGCGAAGGCCGCCTACACGCTCACGGTGCGGGTGACCGACGGCGGTAAGGCGACGTTCGACCAGACCGTCACGATCCAGGTCACGAACGTCAACGACCCGCCGCTCGACCTTGTCCTGCACGGCCTGCCGGTCGGTGCTCCCGCCACCGCAGGGACGCACATCGCGACCTTCAGCACCGAGGACCCGGACGCCGGCGACACCTTCGTCTACGGCCTGGTCGCCGGGGTCAACGACACCGACAACGGCAGCTTCAGGCTCAGCGGCAACGAGCTGCGCAGCGCGGTCGACCTGGTCGCGGGGGAGTACCGGATCCGGGTGTCCAGCACGGACACGGGCGACGAGTGGGTGGACCGGTCCTTCACCATCACGGTGACTCCCTGAGCCGTCGCGGACCTGGGCCCCGACGTCCAGGAGCCGACCAGCGAGAATGATCGGGTGACGCTGCTCCTGCTCTCGACCGCTGACACCGACCTGCTCGCCGCGCGAGCCGTTCCCGACCCGGCGCTGCCGCTGCGCCTCGGCAACCCGGCCCGGCTCGACGGGCCGGTGGACCTGGACGGCGTCAGCCTGGTGGTCGTGCGGCTGCTGGGCGGCCGGCGCGCCTGGGAGGGCCTGGACGACCTGCTCGCGCAGGCGCAGGTGCCGGTCGTGCTGCTCGGCGGTGAGGGCCTGGACGCCGAGCTGACCGCCCTGTCGACCGTCCCGCCCGGCGTGGTGTCGGACGCGGCGGCCTACTTCCGCGAGGGCGGCGTCGACAACCTGCGCGAGCTCGTGGCGTTCCTGTCCGACACCGTGCTGCTGACCGGCCACGGCTTCGCGGCGGCGACCACGCTGCCGTCGTACGGCGTGCACGGCGACCGGGCCCGGCTCGACCGCCCCACCGTGGGCGTCGTGTTCTACCGGGCACACGAGCTGAGCGGCAACACCGCCTTCGTCGACGTGCTCTGCGACGCCCTCGAGGCCAAGGGCGCCAACGCCCTGCCGGTGTACGTCGCCTCGCTGCGGCCGGACGCCGACGGCCACATCCCGGCCGTCGGCGAGCTGCTGGCCGGCAAGGTGGACGCCCTGGTGGTCACGGTCCTCGCCGGCGGCGGCTCCAACCAGAGCGACGCCGAGGTCTGGGATGCCCGCGCCCTCGAGGCGCTCGACGTGCCCGTCCTGCAGGGCCTGTGCGTCACCAGCAGCCGCGCGGACTGGGAGGCCAGCGACGCCGGGCTGGCCCCGATCGACGCGGCCATGCAGGTCGCCATCCCCGAGTTCGACGGCCGCCTCATCACGGTGCCGTTCTCGTTCAAGGAGACCGGCGAGGACGGTGTCCCGGTGTACGTCGCGGACGCCGAGCGGGCCGACCGGGTCGCGGGCGTGGCGGTCAACCACGCCCGGCTGCGGTACACCCCGAACGCCGACAAGAAGGTCGCGCTGGTCCTGTCCAGCTACCCCACCAAGCACGCCCGGGTCGGCAACGCCGTCGGCCTGGACACCCCGGCGTCCGCGGTGCTGCTGCTGCAGGCGATGCGCGCCGCCGGCTACACCGTCGGGGAGTTCCCCGAGGACGGCGACACCCTGGTCCACACCCTCATCGCGGCCGGTGGCCACGACGTGGAGTGGCTCACCGAGGAACAGCTCGGCGCGGCCGTGGCGCGGGTGCCGCTGGCGACGTACAAGCAGTGGTTCGCCGAGCTGCCGGGCGACCTGCAGGGCCGGATGCTCGAGCACTGGGGCGAGCCGCCGGGCTCGCTCTACGTCGACGGCGAGGACATCGTGCTGGCCGCGCTGCAGTACGGCAACGTGGTGCTGGCGATCCAGCCGCCGCGCGGCTTCGGCGAGAACCCGATCGCGATCTACCACGACCCCGACCTGCCGCCGAGCCACCACTACCTGGCCGCTTACCGCTGGCTGGCGCAGGACTTCGGCGCGGACGCGGTGGTGCACCTGGGCAAGCACGGGACGCTGGAGTGGCTGCCGGGCAAGGGCCTCGGGCTCAGCGCGTCCTGCTCCTCCGACGCCGTCCTGGGCGACCTGCCGCTGTTCTACCCCTTCATCGTCAACGACCCCGGTGAGGGCACCCAGGCGAAGCGCCGCGGGCACGCCACCGTCGTGGACCACCTGGTGCCGCCGATGGCGCGGGCCGAGACCTACGACGAGATGGCCCGGCTGGAGCACCTGCTCGACGAGTACGCCACCGTGCAGGCGCTCGACCCGGCGAAGGTGCCGGTGCTGCAGGCGCAGATCTGGGAGGTCGTGACGGCCGCGCAGCTGCACCACGACCTGCACGTCGACGGCCAGCCCGACGAGGAGGCCTTCGACGACTTCGTGCTGCACGTCGACGGCTACCTGTGCGAGGTCAAGGACGTCCTCATCCGGGACGGCCTGCACATCCTGGGCCAGCCGCCGGTGGAGGAGTCGCTGGTCAACCTGGTGCTCGGCATCCTGCGCGCCCAGCAGACCTGGGGCGGCGCCACCGGTGCCGTCCCCGGCCTGCGGCGGGTGCTCGGCGAGGCCTACGGCATCACCGAGGACGACCGGGTCGAGGCCGACCGGCTGGAGGGCCTGGCCCGCCAGCTCGTCGAGGGGGTGGCGGCCCGCGGCTGGACCGGCGCGGCCGAGGTCTGCGCCGCGGTCCTCGACCGGGACGTGCCGGGCGCGGTGGCGTCGCTCGCCTTCGCCTGCGAGGAGGTGGTGCCGCGGCTGCGCCGCACCACCGACGAGATCGACAACCTGCTGCACGGCCTCGACGGCGGGTTCGTGCCGGCCGGCCCGTCTGGCTCCCCGACCCGCGGGCTGGTCGGCGTGCTGCCCACCGGCCGGAACTTCTACTCCGTGGACCCCAAGGCCATCCCGAGCAAGAACGCCTGGGACACCGGCCGGCAGCTCGCCGACTCGCTGCTGTCGCGGTACCTCGCCGACCACGGCGAGTACCCGGCCTCGGTCGGCCTGGTGGTGTGGGGCACCTCCGCCATGCGGACCGCCGGCGACGACATCGCCGAGGCCCTCTGGCTGCTCGGCGTGCGGCCGGTGTGGGACCAGGCCTCCCGGCGCGTGACGGGCCTGGAGGTGGTGCCGGCCGCCGAGCTCGGTCGGCCGCGGGTGGACGTGACGCTGCGCATCAGCGGGTTCTTCCGGGACGCGTTCCCGCACGTGGTGGCGCTGCTCGACGAGGCGGTGCGGCTGGTGGCCGTGCTCGACGAGCCGGCCAACTTCGTGTGGGACCACGTGCAGGCCGACCTGGCCGAGGGCGTCGACGAGCGGCGCGCCACCGCCCGCATCTTCGGCTCCAAGCCGGGCGCCTACGGCGCCGGGCTGCTGCCGCTCATCGACAGCCGCGACTGGAAGACCGACGCCGACCTGGCGGAGGTCTACGCCGTCTGGGGCGGCTACGCCTACGGGGCCGGCCTCGACGGTGCGCCGGCCCGGCGGGACATGGAGCGGGTCTACACCCGGGTCCGGGTGGCGGCCAAGAACCAGGACACCCGCGAGCACGACATCGTCGACTCTGACGACTACTTCCAGTACCACGGCGGGATGGTCGCGGCCGTCCGGGCGCTCACCGGGCAGTCCCCGGAGGCCTACGTCGGGGACAGCGCCATCCCTGACGCGGTGAAGACGCGCACCCTGCAGGAGGAGACGCACCGGGTGTTCCGGGCCCGCGTCGTCAACCCGCGCTGGATCGCCGCGATGCAGCGGCACGGCTACAAGGGCGCCTTCGAGATGGCCGCGACCGTGGACTACCTGTTCGGGTACGACGCCACCGCCGGCGTGGTCGAGGACTGGATGTACGACAAGCTCACCAGCGAGTACGTCTTCGACGAGACCAACCGCGCCTTCATGAAGAAGAGCAACCCGTGGGCGCTGCGCGGCATCGCCGAGCGGCTGCTGGAGGCGGTCGACCGCGGGCTGTGGGAGTCGCCGTCGGCGGAGGCGCTGGAGGGCCTGAAGCAGACCTACCTCGAACTCGAGGGCGACCTCGAGGAGTGACGCCGGTTCACAGCAGCGCCGGGATCTTGTCGGCCGGCACCGGACGGCTGATGTAGTAGCCCTGGACCGCGTCGCACTCCAGGTGCCGGAGGCGTTCGAGCTGCTCCGGCGTCTCCACGCCTTCCCCGATCGTGTACAGGCCGAGGGCGTGTCCGAGGTGGAGGACCGCCTCCACGATGGCGTCGGTGCGCGGGTGCTTGCCCAGCTGCGCGACGAACGACCGGTCGAGCTTGAGCATCGAGACCGGCAGCTCCTGCAGCCAGGTGAGTGAGGAGAAGCCGGTCCCGAAGTCGTCCAGCGTGACGTCCAGGCCGCGTTCGCGGATGGCGTGCACCCGCTCGACGGTCAGCGGGAGGTCGCTGAGCGCCGCGGCCTCGGTGATCTCCATGTTCACGGAGGTCGCCGGAATGCCGGCCTGCGCCGTGAGCGAGTCGAGGGCGTCCAGCAGCGTCGGGTCGGTCAGCTGACGGGGGGAGAAGTTCACGCACACGCCCAGCTCGATGCCGGCGGCCGTCCACTCCGCGATCTGCTGGACGGCGCTGCGCAGCACCCAGTGCCCCAGCTCGACGGCGACCTCGGTGCTCAACGGACGGTCGAGGAACTCACCGGCCGCCAGGAGGCCACGCTCCGGGTGGTTCCAACGCAGCAGTGCCTCGACGTCGGTGATGCGGTCGGCGGCGAGCTTGAGCTTCGGCTGGTAGTGCAGCAGCAACTGGCCGGCCTCCATGGCGCCGCGGAGCTCGACAGAGACGTCGGTCTCGGCCACCGGCACCACCCCCCCTCGACGAGGGGCCTACCCGGGTCGCCGCCGTCTACCGGCTGGAGGCCTTCTTGTACTGCCGGATCGACAGCGGCACGAAGACCGCCAGCAGGGCCAGCCCGCACAGCAGCGTGTACACCACCGGGTGCTGGATCGGCCAGGCGCCGGACACGCTCTGCACGCCGGCGCTGTTGCCGAACAGCTCGCGGGAGGCCTGGGTCAACGACGACACCGGGTTCCACTCGGCGAACACCTTGAGCGGCCCGGGGAGGTTCTCGAGCGGCACGAAGGTGTTGGCGATGAAGGTCATCGGGAAGATCACGATGAACGATGCGTTGTTGACCACCTCCGGCGCCGGCACGATCAGCCCTACGTAGGCCATCACCCACGAGAAGGTGTAGGCGAACCACAGCAGCAGCAGGAAGCCGGCGAGCGCCTCCCAGACCGAGGTGTGGATCCGCCAGCCGACGGCCAGGCCGGTCAGCGCCATCACCACCAGGCTGATGAGGTTGAGGGCGATGTCGCTGGCGGTGCGCCCGATCAGCACCGCGCTGCGTGACATCGGCAGCGACCGGAACCGGTCGATGATGCCCTTCTGCATGTCCTCGGCGATGCCGGCGCCGGTGAAGGTGGAGCCGAAGATGACGGTCTGGGCGAAGATGCCGGCGATGAGGAACTCGCGGTAGTTGGTGCCCTTGAGATCGATCGCGCTGCCGAAGACGAACGCAAACAGCAGCACGAACATGATCGGTGAGATCAGCGTGAAGACCAGGATGTCCGGCACCCGGATGATCTTGATGAGGTTGCGCTTGACGATGACGCCACCGTCGCTGAGCGCGTCGACCACGGCGGTCATGCGGCGTCCTCCGTGTCCTTGCTGCTGTCGGTCTGCGCGGCGTGCCCGGTCAGGTTGAGGAAGACGTCGTCGAGGGTCGGGCGGCGCAGCCCGACGTCGGTGACCTCGACCGAGGCGCGGGCCAGCCCGGTCAGCACGGTCCGCAGGTCGGCGGCGCCGCCGCTGACCGGGGCGCTCAGCGCCCGCCGGTCCTGCTCGACGACCACCTCGCCGACCGCGACCTTGGCCAGCACCGCCCGGGCGCTCTCGAGGTCCGCCGGGTCCAGCAGCACCAGCTCGACCCGCTCGCCCCCGACCTGCAGCTTCAGCTCGTCGGCGGTGCCGTGCGCGATGGCCCGGCCCTTGTCGATGACCACGATATCGTCGGCCAGCCGGTCGGCCTCCTCGAGGTACTGGGTGGTCAGCAGCAGCGTCGTGCCGCCGCGGACCAGCTCGCGGATGACCTCCCACATGCCGGTGCGGCTGCGCGGGTCCAGGCCGGTGGTGGGCTCGTCGAGGAACAGCACCCGCGGCTCGGCGACGAGCGCGCCGGCCAGGTCGAGCCGGCGCCGCATGCCACCCGAGTAGCCCTTCACCGGCCGGTCGGCCGCCTCGTCGAGCTCGAAGCGCTCCAGCAGCTCGCGGGCCCGGGCCCGCGACGTCGTCCGGCCGAGCTTGTAGAGCCGGCCGATCATGTCGAGGTTCTCGAAGCCGGTGAGGTACTCGTCGACGGCGGCGTACTGACCGGACAGGCCGATCCGCGCGCGGACGCCCTTGGGGTCGGCCCGCACGTCGATGCCGGCGACGTGGGCACTGCCCTCGTCCGGCTCCAGCAGGGTGGTGAGGATCCGCACCACGGTCGTCTTGCCGGCGCCGTTGGGCCCGAGCAGACCGAGGACCGAGCCCTCCGGGACCGTCAGGTCCAGCCCGTCCAGCGCACGCACCTCGCCGGACCGGCTCTTGTACCGCTTGACGAGCCCTTCGGCGGTGATGATGTCCGCCACGGTGCCTCCTCCTGCGCGGGGTGTGGCCCGTGCACGACCAAACCTAGGCAAAGGGTCCGACAGGCGGCGAGCGAGTTCTCTCAGGTCCCGGTGAGTGAGAAGTGCTGGTAGTCCTTGGGTCGGGAGAAGGTGCCGCCCCAGGTCCAGCCCTCGGCGGTGAACGCCCGGACGGCGGCGGAGCCGGGCAGCAGCATCCCCGGCCGCCGCCAGCCGCGGTCGCGGTAGGCGCTCGCCAGCTCGGGCAGCACCAGATCCCCGCGCACGAACGGGTTGTGGAACGGGTTGACGTCGATCGCCAGCCCGTAGGCGTGCGCCGAGAAGCGCCGCTGACCGCGCGCCGCCCGGCACACGAAGCCGGCGGTGTCGTTGCCGTCGCCGGTCGGCCGGGCGGTGACGTCCGCGGTCGTCGGCAGCCGCATCTGCTCGATCGGGAAGCCCTGCGCGAACAGCGCGCGGAACGCCCGCACCACCGACGGCGCCGCCGTCGCCGCCACGACGAGCTCACCGGTGTGCGCCCTGCCGTCGAAGCCGCGGAACGTCAGCCTCAGGTACCGCAGCCGGGACAGCGGGACCGGGCAGCCCGGCCGGTAGGTCTGGCCCATCCGGGCCCGCAGCGCCGCCGTGATCGGTCCGCTGGTGGCGTGGAAGCGGCCGTCCCGCGGCGGCGGCAGCGCGTCGGCGGTGGGCAGCCGGCGGTCGCGCAGCACCCTCGGGGTCGCCAGCACCTGCCCGAAGCCGTCGGCCCGCAGCGGCAGCGGCGAGGCGCCCACCCGCCACACCGGGTACGGCGCCCGCGTCGGGAACGGGCTCGCCGCCGTCACGGCCGGCGTCGGTGCCGGCACCGGCGCGGTGGGCGCGGCCGTCGGCCCGGCCGTCGAACTCGCGCAGGCCGCGCTGAGCAGCACGGCCAGGACCGGGAGGGAGCGCACAGGCCAGGATGGCATCCCCGTACGGTGGTGCGGTGGATCTTGTCCTGACTCTGAGCTGCCCGGACCGGGTCGGGGTGGTGCACGCCGTGACCGGCCTGCTCGCGGCCCACCAGGCCAACATCCTCGACAGCCAGGAGTACGGCGACCCGGACACCGGGCGCTTCTTCATGCGGGTGCACGTCACCGGCGCCGCCGGGCTGCGTGAGGACTTCGGTGCCGTCGCCGAGCAGTTCGCGATGGAGTGGTCGCTGCACGACCTGGCCGTGCCGGAGAAGGTGCTGCTGCTGGTGAGTCGGCAGGGGCACTGCCTGCACGACCTGCTGTACCGCCACAGCACCGGCTCCCTGCCGGCCGACGTGGTCGGGGTGGCCAGCAACCACGAGGACTTCCGCGGGCTGGTGGAGCGCTACGGGCTGCCCTTCCACCTGCTCGACCCCAAGGACGAGGGGCAGCTGCTGGCGCTGGCCGCCGGCGTGGACCTGGTGGTGCTGGCCCGGTACATGCAGATCCTGTCCGACGGCCTGGTCGCGCAGCTGCCGGACACCATCAACATCCACCACTCGTTCCTGCCCAGCTTCAAGGGCGCCCGGCCCTACCACCAGGCGCACGAGCGCGGCGTGAAGCTGATCGGGGCCA
>JAOPVD010000080.1 GCA_025966295.1 Frankiales bacterium
AGGCGGCGGCTCGGGGGCAGCCGCCGGCTCGGGGGCCGCAGGGGCCGCAGCCGCCGGGGCCGGGGCGTCGCCTGCGGAGTCGGCGATGACCGCCAGCTCGACGCCGACCTCGACCGTCTCGTCCTCCTGGACCTTGATCGAGGTGACGATGCCGGCTGCGGGGGAGGGAATCTCGGTGTCGACCTTGTCGGTCGAGACCTCGAGCAGCGGCTCGTCGACCTCGACGCGCTCGCCTTCCTTTTTCAGCCAGCGCGTGACGGTGCCCTCGGTGACGCTCTCGCCGAGGCGGGGCATGGTGACAGAGACGGCCATGGGGTGCGAGGACTCCTAGCTGTGCGAGTGGAGGGGCTTGCCGGCGAGTGCGAGGTGAGCCTCGCCCACCGCCTCGGACATCGTCGGGTGCGGGTGGATGAGTTGCGCGACCTCGGCCGGCAGCGCCTCCCAGTTGGTGATGAGCTGCGCCTCGGCGATGAGCTCGCCGACGCGGTCGCCGACCATGTGGACGCCCAGCACGGGACCGTCCTTCTGGGCGACGACCTTGACCGCACCGGCGGTGCCGAGGATGCGGGCCTTGCCGTTGCCGGCCAGGTCGTAGGTGGCTTCGATGACCTCGTAGCCACGCTCGGTGGCGACCTTCGTCGTGAGGCCGACGGAGGCGACCTCCGGGTGCGAGTAGGTGACCCGCGGGACGCCGTCGTAGTCGACCGGGGTGACCGGCAGCCCGGCCAGCCGCTCGGCGACGAGGATGCCCTCAGCGAAGCCGACGTGCGCGAGCTGCAGGGTCGGGATGAGGTCGCCGACCGCGCTGATGGTGGGCACCGAGGTCTGGCAGTAGGCGTCGACCTTCACGAAGCCGCGCTCCACCTCCACCCCGACCTGCTCGTAGCCGAGGCCCTCGGACACCGGGCCGCGGCCGATGGCGACGAGCAGCAGCTCGGCCTCGAGCGTCTTGCCGCCCTCCAGGTGCACGAGCACGCCGTTCGGGGTGTGCTCGAGCTTGGAGAAGCGGGCGCCGAGCTCCTGCTTGATGCCGCGCTTGCGGAAGGCCCGCTCCAACAGCTTGGAGGAGGACTCCTCCTCCAGGGGCACCAGGTGCGGGAGCGCCTCGACGATGGTGACGTCGGCACCGAACGAGGACCAGACGGAGGCGAACTCGCAGCCGATGGCCCCGGCGCCCAGGATGATTACCGAGGAGGGGATCCGGTCGAAGCCGAGGGCGTCGTCGGAGGTGATGACCCGCTGGCCGTCGATGTCCAGCCCGGGCAGCGAGCGCGGCACCGAGCCGGTCGCCAGCAGCACGTGCCGGGCCTCGATGCGGCGGCCGTCCACCTCGACGGCGGTGGGGGAGACGAGCCGGCCGGTGCCCTGGACGACCTCGATGTTGCGGCTCTTGACCAGACCGGTGAGCCCCTTGAACAGGCCCTCGACGACCTTGCCCTTGTAGGCGTTGACCGCGGGCATGTCGACCGACTCGAAGCTGCCGTTGACGCCGAACTGGCCGGCTTCCTTGATCACGTCGACCGTCTCGGCCGAGTGCAGCAGCGCCTTGGTCGGGATGCAGCCGCGGTGCAGGCAGGTGCCGCCGACCTTGTCCTTCTCGACCATGACCACGGTCATGCCGAGCTCGGCGGCGCGCAGGGCAGCGGCGTATCCACCGCTCCCACCGCCGAGGACAACCAGGTCAACGGGGGCTGGTTGGGACACTGCAGGTCGCTCCTTCGTTGGGCCGAGCGTCAGGTGGATCACACCTGCCGCATGGCATCCTTCCACTCTCTGTATTCAGGTCGCGACCACCCCCGTCGCATTCCCGTAGGAGCACGGCAGTGGGTCTGTTCGACAAGTTGGGGCGAAAGCCCCGCCCCGGCACGGTCCGGACGGCGCAGGACGCCGACGTCTCCCACCTGGAGGCGTTCGCGGCCTCCCGGACCGGCGTCGAGGGCTTCGTGGAGCCCGAGACCATGACGACCGCGACGACGCTGGTGCTCGTCGCCGGCGACGGTGAGTGGACGCGCCGCAGGGTGGCGTCGCCCAAGGCCGCCTTCGACCTCGGTCGTCGGCTGGGCCTGCCGGTGTACGACGTGGCCGCGACCGGCTACCCGAACCGGATGCGGGAGTGGACCGCGGCCCGCAAGGCCGCCGGCGAGCCGCGCTCGCAGTAGCCCCCTGGCTAGGCGGTCGCGAGCTCCTCGAGCAACTGCACGAAGGTCCGGACGGCCGCACCGGTGCCGCCGGGGTGGGTGTAGCCGTAGGCCGCGCCGCCGTTGTAGGCCGGGCCGGCGATGTCCAGGTGCGCCCACTTCACACCGTCGGCGACGAACTCCTGCAGGAACAGGCCGGCGGTGAGCATGCCGCCCTCGCGGGGGCCGGTGTTGACCAGGTCGGCGATGTCGGAGTCGAGCCCCTTGCGCAGGTCCGCCGGCAGCGGCATCGCCCACATCGCCTCACCGGCCGTGCCGGCGGCCGCGACCACGTGGTCGCGCAGCCCGTCGTCGTTGCCCATGACGCCGCTGGTGCGCGAGCCGAGGGCGACGATCTGCGCCCCGGTGAGCGTGGCCACGTCGAGCACCACGTCGGGGCCGTCCTCGCAGGCCCGGGCGATCGCGTCGGCCAGGATCAGCCGGCCCTCGGCGTCGGTGTTGTTCACCTCGACCTTGGTGCCGCCGCGCAGCGTCAGCACGTCGGACGGCCGGATCGCGGTGCCGGACGGCATGTTCTCGGCCATCGGCACCCAGGCCTCGACGTCGATCGCGAGACCGAGCTCGGCCACCGCGGCCATGGCCGCGATGACGGCCGCCGCACCGCCCATGTCGGACTTCATGTCCTCCATGCCGGCGGCCGGCTTGATGGAGATGCCGCCCGAGTCGAACGTGATGCCCTTGCCGACCAGGGCCACCTTGGTGGTGGCCTTCTTGCCCTGGTGGGACAGGTGCACCAGCCGCGGCGGGTTGGCCGAGCCCTGCCCGACGCCCAGGATGCCGCCGAAGGCGCCCTTCTTGAGGGCCTTCTCGTCGAGGACCTCGACCACGAGCCCGACCCGCTGCGCCGCCGCCACCGCGGCGGCCGCCAGCTCGATCGGGTGCAGGTCGGAGGGCGGGGTGTTGACCAGGTCGCGGGCCAGCTTGACCGCGCGGGTCACCACCTCGGCCCGGCGCAGCACCTGCTTGGCGCCCTTGACACCGGACACCACCGTCACGGCCGCCACCGGCGCCTTCTGCTCGGCGAGGGAGGTGTGCCGGTAGGCGGTGAAGGCGTAGGCCCCCAGCAGCCCGCCCTCGGCGACCGCACGCAGCGCGTCCGGGTCCTCGGCCGGCAGGGCGAGCGCCAC
>JAOPVD010000121.1 GCA_025966295.1 Frankiales bacterium
GACGCGAGCAACGCCACGGTCTGCGGCGCCTCGTCCGCGGACGGCCCCAGGACCACCGGTACATCAACGGGCAATTGCTGGGCGAACGGCGTGAGGCCGTCGTGGGTGGTGCTGCGGGCGGCGGCCGTCGCGAGCGCGGCCAGGCCAGGCTCCCGGCACAGCCCGAACCACGCCGCGGCGCTCCCGCCGCCGGGGTCGGCCTCCACCACCGTGGCACCCGGCGTGGGCCAGCGTGCCGCCATCGCCATCGCCAGGGTCGTCGCCCCGGGCGAGCCCTTCACCGATCCGATCGCGATCAGCATCGCCGTCACCCGCCCGCGCCGCGAACGACCAGCGCGACATCACCCGCGGCACCGGCGACGCGCAGCGCATCGGCCGACTGCAGCAACAGCGACACCACCGTCGTGCCCGCGGAGTCCGCCGGCCGGACAGCGACCACCACCGCATTGGCCGGTGAGGTGCTGTTGCTGCTCTGATTGGACGCACCGGCGCTCGGCAGAACCAGGCCGCGGTTGCGGGCGTGCCGGACGAAGTGCGTGACGCCGTGCTCCCGCGCCACCTCGACGGTCCGGTCGCTCGACCCGTCGTCGATGATGAGCACGATGATCTCGTCGATCCCGTCGATCTGCTTCGGGATGGTCTCGAGGACCGCGGGCAGCGTCTCCTCCTCGTTGAGGCAGGGGACCTGGACAACAAGACGCACGGGTGAGACCTCGATCAGTCGGAGGGGCCCGAGTCTATCGGCGCGGCCGGCGCCGGCCTGTCATCCCGCCCGGCGCCACGGCACAGGCCGCCGCACCGTTTAGGCTCCGTCACCGTGCCGGAACCCACCACGACGTTCGGCCTGCGAGCGCTGGTGCGAGGCGTTCCGCGGCCGGTGTGGGCGTGCACGGCCCTGTTCGGGGTGCTGCTGTCGCTGCACGCGCTCCTCACCCCGCTCTACCGCGCGCCCGATGAGGCCCGGCACGTCGACACCGTGCTGTCGCTGCGCGACGGCCGCGGCTACCCGCCGGCCGGCGAGGCGGTCCTGGGTACCGGCGTCCTCGGCTCCTATCCGGCGGCCGGCTACAGCGTCCCGCGTGCCGACGGCGGGCAGTCGCGGGCGCCGCTGCCGCTCACCGGCCCGGCTCCGGACGTGGCCGCGGCACCGTCGTTCCGGGACGTCACCCCACCCGCGCTGGCCACCCGGCAGCTGAACCAGATGACCCAGCACCCGCCGCTGTACTACGCGGCCGGTGCCGCTGCGCTCTGGCTGCTGCCGGGCGACCAGGACCTGCCGTTCCCGTACGTCATCGGGCTGCTGCGGCTGCTGTCGGTGCTGTGCCTCGTGCCGCTGCCGCTGCTGGCCTTCGCGGCCGCCCGGCGGCTGCTCGGGGACGGCCCGGCGGCGCTGGCCGCGGCCGCCGTCCCGCTGGCGGTGCCACAGCTGCTGCACATCGGCGGCAGCGTCTCCAACGACAACCTCCTCACGCTGCTGCTCGGCGTGCTGACGGTGGCGCTGGTCCACGTCTCGCTCGGCGACACGTCCCGGCGGACCGCCGTCACGGTGGGGCTGCTCGCCGCCGCCGCCCTGCTCACCAAGGGCTTCGCCCTGCTCGCGCTGCCGTGGCTGGTGCTCGCGTACGGCGTGGCCTTCCGGCGGGCCCGCACCGCCCTGACCTCGGGCGCCCTGGCGCTGGCCCTGAGCGCCCTCGGCGGCTGGTGGTACGTCCTCAACCTGGTCCGCTACGGCGAGCTTCAGCCCGAGGAGACCATCGACGCCGCCTACCCGCCGGCCGGGCCGGAGTTCGCAGCCAGCCTGCGGGTCTTCGCCGAGCAGTTCGCCGACAAGGTGAGCAACCGGTTCTGGGGCAACTTCGGCTACCTGGAGGTCCCGCTGCCCAGCGCCCTCACCACCGGCGCCACCGTCCTGCTGCTGCTGCTCGTCGCGATCGGCCTCGGGCGGACCCGGCCACGGGCAGCCGCCCTGCTGCTCCTGCTGCCTGCCGTCGGCATCGGCACGATGCTGTTCGCCGGCACCTACGACTTCTACCGCGACCACGGTGTCTTCCCGGGCCTGCAGGGCCGGTACCTGTTCCCGGCGCTGGTGGGGCTCGCGGTCCTGGTCGGCAGCGGCGCCGCCCGGTTGGCGCGCGGCTTCGCTCCCGCCGCGGTGCTGCTCGGCGCGCTGCTCGGCCAGGCCTACGCCCTGCGGGTCGTCGTGACCAGCTTCTGGCCCGGCGGCGCGCTGGAGGCGTTGCGGCACGGGGCCAGCTGGTCCTGGGCGCCGGCCCCGGTGGTCGTCGGGCTGTGCGCCGGCGCCGCCGTGCTCGGGCTGGCCGCCCTCGCGCTGCTCGGCGGCACCGCCGTCGACCGGGCCCCGATCCCGGTCCCCATGCCCGAGAGCGTCACCGCGTGAGGAGGGTGCCCGCCGTCGTGTGGGTGCTCGTCGGGCTGGGCGCCGCGCTGCTGTGCGTCTACGCGCTGCTGTTCCCGCCCTACACCGGCTTCGACGAGCCGCAGCACGTGGACATGACGCTCGCGGTGCAGCACGGCGAGGCCTGGCCGTGGCCCGGGCCCGGTGAGCTGCCGCTCTCGCTCGGCGTGGCGGCCTCGTCCAACCCGGTCTACTTCGGACCGCTGAGCAGGCACCCGTACACGAACGACCCGTATCCCGACCACCGGGCCTCGCTGGCCGAGCTCGGCGGCCGGGCCCCGTCGGCGCAGAACTACCCCAACCAGATGGTCCAGCACCCGCCGGCGTTCTACCTCATGGGCGCCGGGCTGCTCGCGCTGCTGCCGGGCGACGCCGACTGGCCCTACGACCGGGTCGTCGGGGTGCTGCGGCTGCTGAGCATCGCGCTGCTGGTGCCGCTGCCGCTGCTGGCCTTCCACGCCGCGTCCCGCCTCACCGCCTCGCAGCCGGCCGCGGTCGCCGCCGCCGCGCTGAGCCTCGCGATCCCCGGCCTGACGCGCGTCGGCGCCAGCGTGCAGAACGACAACCTGCTGATCCTCGCGGCGAGCGGCCTGCTGCTCGGGCTGGTGCGGGTCGCGACCGGCGACCTGACCCGCCGCACCGCCGTCGCGGTCGGGCTGCTGACCGCGCTGGCCCTGCTCAGCAAGGGCTTCGCGCTGGTCCTGCCGCCGGTGGTGCTGCTCGCCTACGCCCTCAACCGTCGGGGCTGGTGGCGCTCCGCCGCGGTCGCGCTCGGCGTCGGGGCGGTCGGCGGCAGCTGGTACCTCGTCAACCTGCTGCGGTTCGGCACGCTGCAGCCGGAGGGGCTGGGCGCGGTGGCCGACGCCGACTTCCGCGGGCCGGCGACCCCCGGCGTGGCCCGGCCGCTGACCACCTACGCGACCACCGTCGCGCAGACCCTGGACCGCCGCTTCTGGGGCGCCATCGGCACCCCGGACTCCCCCGGCCTCTCGCCCCGGGTGTGCTGGCTGCTGACGGCGGTCGCGGTGCTGCTGGCGGTGGTGGCGTTGGTGACCCTGAAGCGCCGGCTGGCTCTGGGGATGCTGCTCCTGCCGCTGCCACTGACCCTGCTCGTGGTGGTCGCGGGGAGCCTGCCGTGGTACCGCTTCAACGGCCGGCTGCCGGGCGTGCAGGGCCGCTACTTCTACCCGTGCGTGCTCGGGCTGCTGGTGGTGGCCGCCGTCGGCCTGGTCGCCGTGCTGCGCCGCCGGGCCGCGTGGGCCCCGCTGCTGGCGGTGCTCTTCGCGCTCGTCATGCAGGCCTGGGCGCTGAGCATCGTGCTGCGCGAGTACTGGCTGCCCGGCTCGGACGTCGCCGCCGGCATCGAGGGGATCGCGCACTGGTCGCCGTGGCCGGCGGCCGTCACCGTGCTGCCGTTCCTCGCGCTGGTGGTGCTGGCACCGGCCGCGCTGCTCCTGGTCGCCCGAGAGCCGCTGCGCCGTGCCAGCCCCTGACGTCACGGTCGTCGTCGTCACCTGGCAGGGCGCCCACCTGATCGGGCCCTGCCTGGACGCGCTGCTGGCGCAGGAGTCGACGCACGACGTCGACGTGGTCGTGGTCGACAACGGCTCCACGGACGGCACCGTCGAGCTGCTGGCCGACCGCTACCCCACGGTGCGGGTGCTGCAGTCCGGCACCAACCTCGGGTTCGCGGGCGGCTGCAACGTCGCCCTCGCGGGCGTCGCGACGCCGTACGCGGTGCTGCTCAACAACGACGCGCGCCCCGAGCCGGGCTGGCTCGACGCGCTGCTCGCGCCGTTCGGCCAGCCCGACGTCGCGTCGGTGTCGTCGAAGGTGCTTTTCGAGGACTCCGGCCTGCTCAACAGCGCCGGCGCCCTCTTGTGGGCGGACGGGCACGGCGCCGACCGCGGCTTCCGCGACGACCCCGCGCGGTACGACGAGCCGGCGGACCTGCTGGTCCTGTCGGGTACCGCGGTGGCGCTGCGCACCGCCGCGCTCGCGCAGGTCGGGCTGATGGACGCGCGGCTGTTCCTCTACTACGAGGACACCGACCTGGGCTGGCGGCTGCGGTTGGCCGGTTGGCGCAACGTGTACGCCCCGGGCGCCGTGGTCCGGCACCTGCACGCCGCCACCGCGGGAGTGCAGTCCCCGCTGTTCCGGTTCTACAACGACCGCAACCGCCTGCTGGTGCTCGTGAAGGACGCGACCGCGGGGCGGGCGCTGCGCGCGGTGCTGCGGTACCTGCTCACCCTGCTGGCGGCGGTGGCCCGGCGCGACCTGACACTGCTGCCGCTGCGACTGCGGGTGCTGCGGTCCTTCGTCCGGCTGCTCCCCCACGCCCTGCGGCAGCGGCGGCGCATCGGCCGCACCGCGGCCGTCCCCCGCCGGACCCTCGAGGCGGAGCTGCTGCCCGTGTACCTGCGGCGGCCCGACGGCGGGTTGCAGCGTCCCCCGGACGCGGATTCGGGCGGCTAGGGTCCTGACCCTGCGCATCGAGAGGAACTGGGTATGTCGAAGCTCCTGCGGGTAGGGGTCGCGCTCGCCGCGACCGTGGCGGTCACGGCCTGTGGCGGGGGCTCGGGCTCCGGGTCGTCCTCCGGCTCGACCGACACGGCGCCGAGCACGAGCGCGGCGACCGCGGCGGCCACGGCCATCAACCTCGTCAAGGCCGACCTGCCCGGCTACAACGCCACGCCGCACGACAGCTCCTCGGACAGCGACCCGGACAACGTGGCCTTCGCGAGCTGCGTCGGCGCCTCGGCGCCCAACAGCGGCGACGTCGTCGACCTGTACTCGGAGGACTTCGAGAAGGGCACCCAGCTCGACTCCAAGCAGGTCAGCTCCGAGGTGACCGTCGTGAAGTCGCAGAGCACCGCCCGCAAGGACCTCAAGGCCTTCCAGGGCGACAAGACCAAGACCTGCCTGGAGACGTTCGTCGGCAAGCTGCTCACCAAGCAGGCCGGGGAGGCGAGCGGGGTCACGTTCGCCACGCCCACCATCAGCCGGCTCGACCCCCAGGGCGCCGGCACGGACGGCACCTTCGGCTACGCCGTCACGACCACGGCGAAGGCGGCCGGTCTCAGCCTCCCGTTCGAGATCACGATCCAGGGCCTGCTGGTGAAGCACACCGGCACGCAGCTGACGACGCTGTCGGTTGGTGGCCCCTTCCCGGCCGCCGACCGCGACGCGCTGTTCGCCAAGCTGGTCGAGCGCTCCAAGAGCTCGGCCGTCTAGCGGCTCACCGCTTCGGGGCGCGCGCGAGGCTCGCCTCGAGCCGGTCCAGGAACGCCGCCCCGAACGGCGAGCCGTCCTTCGCGCCGGCGAAGGTGCGCTCGACGAGCTCCACGACCACCACCTTCGAGCCGGCGATCTCCTCGAGCATCCGGTCGGTGGCCTGCGGGAGGTTGCCGGCGAGGATCGCCTTGGACAGCTCGGGGACCCGCACCAGGTCCCCGAAGTAGGGCGCGAACTTGTCGAGCGCCCGCTGCGTGAACGAGTCCCCGATCAGGACCGTGCGGGGCCCGAACACCGCCGCCCCGCCGGACGCGGTGCTGCGCACGTGCGTGAGCACGTAGCCCGCGTTCAGCGCCTCCTCGGTCTTCGCCACGGTGACGCCCTTGCGCCGGATCGCGAAGGCCTGCTCGGTGCCGGTCTGCGGGTTGCCCGCGATGGCCGACAGGTCACCGCCGTACTTGGTGGTGCCGAGCGGGACCACCGAGGTGCCGGTGGCCAGCGCCGGGTCCAGGCGGTTGGCCACCGCCTGCACGAAGATCGTGGAGGAGAGCTGGGTCCAGTGCGTGTCGAGCGGCAGGTAGGCCGGCACGCCGGTCTTCTTCTCCTGCGCCTCGATCGGGGTGCGGACATCGACGTAGCCGGGCACGTCGAGGCCGGCCAGCGCCCGCCACCGCTCGGCCTTCGCGGGCACCGAGCAGGCGCGGTCGACGTAGTCGGCCGGCAGGAACTGCGGGTCGACGGTGCTCTTGTCGGGCGGCACCGTGAGCACCAGCCGCCGGCCCGAGGCGGCCAGCAGCGCGTCCATCCGGCGGACCCCGGCCAGCACCGTGTCGAGCGGCACGTCCGGCCGGCAGGCGCGCCGGAAGTCGTCGAAGAAGTACAGCCAGCCGTCGCGGCCGCTGATGACCTGGGCGACCTCGGCCTGGGGCTTGGTGCTCGGCACGCCGCCGACCGCCGCGCCGGCGTCCGAGGCGTACGACGGGTTCTCGCCGAAGACGTCGGTGGTGAAGCGCTTGTTGGCGCGGATCGCGAGGTCGCGCAGCGGGAAGCGGTCGGCGGCGTAGGTGGTGATGTCCTCGAAGGTCTTGAAGCCGTGCCAGTCCGGCCGCTCGGCCAGCGCCCGGTTCTCGCCGGGGACGGCGTCCGAGCGGGCGCCCAGGGCAGCCGCCGCCCACGGGCCGAACAGCAGCCCGGCGCCGAGGGCGGCGACCAGCAGCCGGACCGCCTTGCCCTCGCGGGGCGGCGGTGGGGGCGCCAGCACGTCCGGCCCGGTGGCCAGCGGTTCGGTCTCGGTCACGACGGCCTCAGAACTTGAAGTAGAGGAACGGACTGAAGGTGCCGGCCGCCACCACGACCGCGGCGTACGGGGCCGCGATCCCGGTGTAGGCGACCCGCAGCGAGACGGCGATCTTGCTGACCCCGTCGTCGAGCAGCTTGCCCATGACGAAGTCGCGCGGGATGAAGACCACGAGCGCCGCGAGCGCGAACACCAGGGTGCGGTAGTCGGTGAGGACGGTCGAGACCTCCGGCGGCAGCCCCCCGAAGCTCGGCACGAACATCGCCTTGAGGACCCGGCCGGCGTCCTCCATCGAGGCGGCCCGGAAGAACACCCAGCCGACCACGGCCAGCAGGAACGTCAGGGCCCGGCGCGGGACGACGAACCGGTCCTCGGGGACCTTCGCGAGGCCGGTCGCCCGCTCGATGGCCAGCATCGTGCCGTGGTACAGGCCCCAGGCCAGGAACGTCCAGTTGGCGCCGTGCCAGAACCCGGTCGCGAAGAACACGATGTAGAGGTTGCGGTAGGTCGCCACGGTGGAGCCGCGGTTGCCGCCCAGCGGGATGTAGAGGTAGTCGCGGAACCAGCGCGACAGCGACATGTGCCAGCGCCGCCAGAAGTCGGTGACCGAGACCGCGGAGTAGGGCCGCGCGAAGTTCTCCGGGAACCGGAAGCCGAACATCCGGGCCAGCCCGATGGCCATGTCGGAGTAGCCGGAGAAGTCGAAGTAGATCTGGAAGGTGTAGGCGAGCACCCCCAGCCAGGCGGTCGGGGTGTTGAGCGCCACGCCGTCGGCGAAGACGGCGTCCGCGATCGGCGCCACCGAATCGGCGATCAGCACCTTCTTGGCCAGGCCCAGGCAGAAGCGCGGCATGCCGGCCGCGAAGTCGCCGAACCGGTCCCTGCGGGTCTCGCCGAGCTGCTCGGCGATCTCGTGGTAGCGGACGATCGGGCCGGCCACCAGCTGCGGGAACATCGCGATGTAGGCGATGAACTGCACCGGGCTGCGCTGCGCCCGGCGGCTGTGCCGGTAGACGTCCACCACGTAGCTCAGGTGGTGGAAGGTGAAGAACGAGATGCCGATCGGCAGCGCGATCGACAGCACCGGTGTCGAGCCGGCGCCGAGGACGTCGGCGATCCGGTGCACCTGCTCGGTGGCGAAGCCGGCGTACTTCCAGATCGCCAGGATGCCGAGGTCGAAGCCGACGGTGGCGACGAGCAGCGCCTTGCGGCGGCCCGGGGCGGCGGCCATCCGGTCGCCGTCGATGGCCAGGCCGGCGGCGAAGTTGACGGCGATGACGGCGAGCAGCGCGAAGACGAACGACAGCCCGCCGAAGGCGTAGAACACCAGGCTGACGACCGACAGCAGGGTGTTGCGGGCGCGGCTCGGGAGGGCCCAGTACGCCAGGAGGGTGAGTGGCAGGAAGTACCACAGGAACACCGGTGACGCGAAGCTCATGACTTCCCAGCGAGGACGGCACAAGGCCCGGGTCGAGGACGCCTCATGGTAGCGAGCCTCAGGGGTGCCGCCGGGCCGCCGCGCGGCGCGTCACGGCTCCCGGGCCCTGCTCCCGGAGCAGCCGCAGCGCGGTCCGCAGCGGCGTGCCCTTCCCGACCGCCGGGGCCTCGAGCAGGTCCGGCGCGCGGCGCGGCGCGGCGCAGAAGGCCACCAGCGGCGCCAGCGCCTGCGGCCAGGTGAGGGTCGCGGCCA